>JASFKF010000041.1:0-8493 GCA_050118775.1 Syntrophobacterales bacterium | reverse complement strand
CGTCATTCACATAAACATCAGCCAGCTGGGCCAAACTTTTGGCAAAATTTTCTTCATTGTCGCTTTCTTCCTGGTGGAAACGAAGGTTCTCCAAGAGCAACACCTCATCTGGCTTCATTGCCGCAATCATGCTCTCTACCTCGGGTCCCACACAATCCGGCGCCATCTTTACCTGTACTTCCAGCAACTTCGCCAAGGCCAAACTTACCGGCTCTAGACTCAACTCAGGTTTCCTCTCTCCCTTGGGACGACCGAGGTGCGAAGCCAAGATTACCTTGGCTCCCTGGCTGAGAGCATAGCGAATAGTTGGTAATGCAGCTTCAATCCGGGTCTGATCTGCCACCCTCCCCTCAGCCAGGGGCACATTGAAATCAACTCGAATAAAAACTCGCTTGCCTTTAAGGTCGAGTTCGTCGATTACTTTGATGTCTTGGGTCATGATTGCAATCTCCTGGGAAGTGTAACATCCGGCCCTCAGAACGATTTTCACTTGACTCTATCTTTTTTGGAATAAAAGTCAATTCTAGATTCGGGGTTCAGGGGTCAGCGAGCAGTGAGTTAATTAGAGAATTAGGAAATTAGGGAACTAGTCAAATAGGGAATCAGTCAATTAGTCAAGTAATTGATCCTTTACCGTTCAGAGTTGACCGTTTACCATTTTCGCTTTGAATGACTTCAACGATTTTAACGATTAAGCTAAAATCGCGGCCAAAAGCCGCTCCCACAGGATAGTTTAAACCATTTGACTAATTAACCAATTCCCTAATCAACTAATTGACGTACTCCTTTGCCCCATGCTCTATGACATAATAGCTGGATTCTGACTCCTGGCTCCTTCAGTTGGTATCTAACACTCAGTATCCAGTATCCAGCATCGAGAATCTAGCATCTAGCAATCCAGAATCTAAAGGTCAAAATTTCTGAGTCTAGGCATGGAAAACTTTCAGTATGTAAGGATTTAGGGTATACTGCCTTGATTTTTCTTCTTGTTTCGCCCGGCAAATTCCAAAATTTTTTCTAGACAATCAGCCTACAACCTAGCTAAGAAGGTATAGGTGCAAATAGCAAAACAGGAAACTGAGTCGATGAATCCTAACGGTCATAACCCAGATGTAGACGAGTCTGCCATTGAACAGCCCATGTTATTGGCTTGGCCTTTCGTCACAGTTGGCAGAAAAACGATTTCTTTGGTCAATAATCTTGGCGCTGCAGCCATCTTTCTTGCCAAAGCCTTTTTAATGATATTCCGTAGGAGGCAAATACCCGGCATCGTCCAACAAGTCTACTACATCGGCGCCAGATCCGTGACCATTATCATGCTGGTGGGCTTTTTCACCGGCATGGTACTGGGACTTCAGTCCTACCATGCCCTGGTGAAATTCGGCGCCGAAGGAGCCCTGGGTACTTTAGTGGCCCTGTCCCTTATCAGGGAACTGGGACCGGTGCTCACAGCCATTATGATTACCGCCCGGGCAGGCTCAGCCATGACCGCGGAGATCGGTATCCAGCGTATTTCCGAACAGATCGACGCCCTGGATACCATGCGCATCGACCCGTTAAGGTTCCTGATCAGTCCCAGGATTGCCGCTTCGATTATCAGTTTTCCCTTGCTCACCGCGCTCTTCGACCTTATTGGCATCCTTGGGGGTTTTCTCTCCGGCTGTGTACTCCTGGGGGTGAATGCCGGCACCTACTTCCACCGGGTCCAGTCCAGTGTAGAGATAAAGGATATAACCGACGGTTTCATCAAAGCACTGGTCTTCGCTGTGATAGTTACGGTGGTCTGCTGCTACCAAGGGTATTTTACCCACATGCGCACAGACAGCTACGGTGCTAAAGGGGTGAGTCTTTCCACTACCTCAGCCGTGGTGCTCTCCTGTGTGCTTATTTTGGTGGCAGACTACGTGGTAACCTCTTTTCTAATATGATGTTGAATTGAGAGATCGCACCATCGGTGTGCGGAAAGTAGAGGTGGAAAACCAATGAGAAAGTACGCCATGGAGACAACGGTGGGCATTTTCGTCCTTATCGGACTACTATGCATAGGATACATGACCGTGAAACTTGGCAACATAGGGTTTTTCGGCGACAACTCCTACTCGCTTTTTGCCCGCTTCTCCTCGGTGCAAGGCCTCAGAGAGGGCAGCGCCGTGCAAATGCTCGGCATTGAAATTGGCCGGGTGGAAAAGCTCACCATGGACCAGAAAGATCAGGTGGCGGTGGTGGAATTCAGAGTCAAGAAAGGCATCAACATCTTTGATGACGCCATAGCCTCTATTAAAACCGAGGGATTGATTGGCGACAGGTACGTTAGCATCGATCCGGGGGGAGGGTCGGATGAAGTGCTGCAACCGGGAGGCTTGATCACCGAAACCGAGTCGCCCACAGACATCCAAGAGCTTATTAGCAAATATGCTTTCGGAGATGTTGAGAAAAAGTAGGTGTCAGGTGTCAGCAAGAAAAACACAAAGGCCAAACCCAAACCCTGAATACTGTAATTGATCACTGAAATCTGAAACTTAGAAATCGCGATTTGTAATTTAGATAAAGAGGTGAATGATGAGAAGAGTGCTACCGGGGCTGTTGATTTTAATGTTTCTGATTTTCCCGCTCCACGCTGAGGCGGGCCTACCACTTGACACTGTAGAGGGACATGTAAACAATGTGCTCGACGTTCTTCGTGATCCTGCCCTGCAGGGCGACGCCAACAAGAAAGCCAAAGAGAAGAGAATCGAGTCCATTGCCGACCAGATGTTCGACTATATTGCCCTTTCTAAACTGACCCTTGGGCGCAGCTGGAAACA
The DNA here is from genome assembly GCA_050118775.1 of Syntrophobacterales bacterium. Taxonomy (GTDB): domain Bacteria; phylum Desulfobacterota; class Syntrophobacteria; order BM002; family BM002; genus BM002. The sequence continues at coordinate 5,689 of JASFKF010000041.1, read as the reverse complement.
ATTCAACAAAGAGCAGCAAAAAGAATTCGTCACCCTTTACCGATCTATCCTGGAAAAGGCTTACATGGACAAGATCCTCTCCTACACCGACGAGAAGGTGCTCTTTGATAAAGAAATGATGCTTTCCGAAAAGAAGGCCGAAGTACAGACCAGAATCATAACCAAGTCCGCGGAGATCCCCATCAATTACAGGGTGTATTTGAAAGACGGACAATGGAGAGTGTATGACGTAATTATCGAGGGCATCAGCCTGATCAAAAACTACCGCACCCAGTTCAGAGAAATCCTTGTCAACAATCCACCCGAGGAAGTGCTCAAGATCCTGCGGGAAAAGACAGGTGAAGCTTAGAACGAAAAATTCCACCGAGATGATATTGCCACCTAGCCGCGAATCTCAACCAACAATGAGCGGGCATCTCATGAAGTCATTCTCATGTCTGATCCTGACCATTGCTCTGTTTTCATTCGGCTGCGCCCACAACAGTAGTTCTTCCCTGTCTTTCTCCTCTGCGGCCCTACCTCTACAAAAATCAGAACTCAGACTCACGGCCAACCCCGAGCAGCCACAGGTGGCCGCGGAGGAAATTACTCCGGAAGAGATTTCATCACAACCAGAGGACCTAAGATCAGAGCAGGAGCCACCTGCAACAGAGGAGGTAAAGGAAGGGAAGGACGAATCGGATTCAGAAGAGGAATTGGACGACTTGTCGGACGAGGAGTTGGAGTTTGAAGAAGAGTTGGATTTTTTTGAAGAAGAGGAAGAGGTAGTAACCATTGCCGATCCCCTGGAGCCCTTCAATCGAGCTGTTTTTCACTTCAATGACAAGCTCTACTTCTGGTTTCTCAAACCTGCAGCGCGAGGTTACAACTACATCTTTCCCGAAGATTTTCGCATCTGCGTGCGCAATTTCTTTGTCAACCTCTTGTTTCCCGTCCGGTTCGTCAACTCCATCCTCCAGGGCAATATCAGGGGTGCGGGAATAGAACTCTCACGCTTTATGATGAACAGCACCCTGGGCCTCGGAGGTCTTTTCGATCCCTCCTCCAGAGGACTGAATCTCCCCATGCAGGACGAGGACCTGGGACAGACTTTGGGTGTCTACCGGATGGGACACGGGGTCTACCTCACCGTGCCGGTATTGGGTCCTTACACCATCCGCTCCTTGCTGGGATGGGTTGGAGATGGTTTCCTTGACCCCGTCACCTGGTACGTTGACCCCATGCTATTGAGTTGGGGGGTAAAGGGGTATAAGAAATTCAACGAAGTATCTCTCACCCTGGGGGATTACGAGGCTCTGAAGGAAGCGGCCATCGATCCTTATGTGGCCATTCGCAACGCCTACATCCAGTACCGCAATACCAAGGTGAAAGAAAGGGGGGTATTCCCCGAAAAACCACCGCCGGCGGAAGTCTATTCCAGCCAGCCTGAGATTCAAAAGGCCAGCAATGACTCTTTTACCGCCGAGTTCCAGCCCCGACTCAAAGAGGGTCAGGGTTTCTTCTCAACCTTTCGTTTTGTCTTCACCAACAAAACCGACCAAGAGCTGAGTCTTGATTGGGAAAACTCATACTATCTGTTGAACGGCCGAAGAAATGGCCTATTTCTCTGGGAGGGTGTTACCTGGGATTCACTGAAGGAAATAAGAAGCCAACCCCTGGTGCTGGTTGCCCCGGGAAGTACCTTCACCAAAGTAATCTTTCCAGCAGCCTTGGTGGGCAGAGCATCACCCACTACCCCAGGGGGTGTGCAATATATTCAGGGAGCACTGCCCGAGGGAGAAAACGGCATAGAACTGGTAGTCAGAGAAGATGGCAAAGTTATAAGTGAAAAAATGGTTGTCACCATAAGCAAGTAATCATTTGATGCTCTATGCCCTTGCTCTATGCCCTATGCCCAGTTCGCTTCGCCGCCAATCCTGACTTGTCTAGCGCTATATAATCCGCTATAGTTCCTTTTTATTGCCTGTCTTCTTGTAACAATCCTGCGACAAAACAGTAATATGATAATCTTTATAGTTTAGGTTCAAACTGTAGGGACGACTGAGATCAGCAGATGAAAACACCTTCAACCATAGCCTGTCACGAATGTGACCTTCTCTATGAACTCCCACCTCTGCCGGAGGGAAGTGCGGCTAAATGTTCTCGCTGCGGCGCGGTATTGCAGCGCCACAAGCGAGACAGCCTGGATCGTACCCTATCATGGACTATTGCCGGACTGATCCTTTTCGTGGTGGCCAACAGCTTCCCCTTCCTGGCCCTAAAGAGCGGAGGGTTGGTGCGGGAGACTACTCTGATAACAGGGGTAGTAGAGCTTTACAAACAGGATATGAGGACTGTGGCGGTGCTGGTCTTTCTTACCACCATTGTGTTTCCTGTAGCCCAGCTTTCAGGGATGCTTTACCTGCTGCTGCCGCTGAAAATCAACCGGCTACCCTGGTGGAAGCCCGCTCTGGTTTTTCGTTTTATACGAAGTCTTCAGCCCTGGGCAATGATGGAGGTTTTCATGGTGGGCATCCTGGTTTCCATGGTCAAACTGGCCAAAATGGCAAAGGTTGTCCCTGGTATCGCCATTTACTCATTTGCCATACTCATCATCGCCCTGGCCGCCGCTGCCGCATCCCTGGACCCCCATCTCGTCTGGGATAGATTGGAGTTAGATAGTTGAAACAAGGATTCGCCACAGCCTTGGAGAAATCACTGGTTAGCTGCCATAGCTGCCATCTTGTCTGTCAGGCCACAGCGGTTCATGGTAAGGGGGAGATGATTTGTCCCCGGTGCGGATCAGTGTTACACCAGCGCAAACCCCGGAGCCTGTCAAGAACCTGGGCTCTGGTTATCGCTGCCTTTATCTTCTACATACCCGCCAACGTGCTTCCCATTACCAAGGTGATTTCTTTGGGCCACGCCCAATCGGACACCATTATGAGTGGGGTAATTTACTTTATCCTCACCGGCATGTGGCCCATAGCCCTGGTCATTTTTATTGCCAGTATCTTCGTTCCCCTGGTGAAACTTTTGATTCTCACCTTTTTGCTAATTTCCGTTCAGCGCAAATGGCAATGGCGGCCAAAAGATCGCACCCGTTTGTACCGAATAACCGAGGCGATTGGCCGTTGGTCCATGACAGATATTTATGTGGTTACCATACTCGTGGCCCTGGTAAAGCTGGGTGGTTTGGCAACCATCGAGGCCGAAGCTGGGGCAATTTTCTTTGCGGCAGTGGTGGTGAGCACCATGTTTGCCGCCATGAGCTTTGATCCCAGGCTCATATGGGATTCCATGGAGACAAATCATGAATGAGCAAAATAGTGGTAGTGTAGCTCCTTCGTCCACCCCTGAAGCTATAGTCAAGACCAAGAAAGGTTTCTCCTTCTCCATCGTCTGGCTCGTGCCGCTGGTGGCTGCTCTCATCGGCGGCTGGCTGGTATACAAGGCTTTCTCCGAGAAAGGCCCCACCATCACCATAACCTTTGAGACCGCCGAAGGGCTGGAAGCCGGCAAGACCAAGATCAAGTACAAGGATGTGGAGGTCGGCCAGGTTGAATCCATCACTCTCAGTAAAGACCTCTCCCACGTCATTGTCACCGCAGAGATGAACAAAGGAGCCAAGAAATATCTCTCCGAAAACACGCGCTTTTGGGTGGTCCGGGCCCGGGTGGCCGCCGGTGGGGTTTCCGGTTTGGGAACTATTTTCTCCGGCGCCTATATTGGTATTGATCCCGGGAAACCCGGCAAGCCGACTCGCTCATTCAAGGGACTGGAGATACCGCCCGTCATAACTACAGGGCTACCCGGTGCACATTACATGTTGAAGGCGGAAACACTCGGCTCCCTGGACATCGGCTCACCGGTCTATTACCGGAAGATCAAGGTGGGACAGGTGGTGGCGTACGAACTGGAGAAAGACGGTACAGCTGTGGACATCAAGATCTTCATCCATGCCCCCCATCATGAGGCCGTGCACCAAAACACCCGCTTCTGGAACGCCTCGGGACTGGATGTTTCCCTTGACGCCAGCGGTATCAAGGTCAACACCGAGTCTTTTGTCACCATGATGGTTGGAGGGATTGCCTTCGACACCCCGACTAATCTGGAGGCTGGCAGTCCCGCTCCAGAAAATCAGACCTTTCGCCTCTTCGAGAGCCGTGAGAAGAGCCTCGAGGTGGCCCACGTGCAGAAGAGGCCGTGGGTGCTGTACTTCGAAGGTTCTGTAAGGGGTCTTTCCGTTGGGGCACCGGTGGATTTTAGGGGCATTGAGATCGGCAGGGTCATAGACATCGCACTGGAATTCGATTGGGAGAAGCTGGATTTTCGCATCCCGGTCTTAGTTGAGATAGAACCGGAGAGGATTGACTGGGTCGGCAGGCAAACGATGGACCGGCGACAGGGTATGGAGTTTCTGGTGGAAAAGGGTCTAAGGGCCCAGCTCAAACAGGGCAGTCTCATTACGGGAAAACTCTACATTGCCCTGGATATGTATCCTGATGCACCTCCGGCGAAAATCGTCTGGGGCGAACCATATGCGCAGCTGCCTACTATACCAACACCTATGGAAGAGATAACCAGAAATGTAACCAAAATCGTCGAAAAATTTGAGAAGATCCCACTGGAGGAGATTGGCAACGATCTGCGAGACACCATGGCCCACTTGAATAAGACCACCGAACAGTTGCAGAAGCTGGTGCAGAATCTCGACGCTAGTGTTGTGCCTGCAGCCAACGCCACCCTGGAACAGACTCAGAAGACACTTATCAAGGTTGACAAACTCTTAAATGCAGACTCTCCCACAGGTCACGAATTGAAGCGCGCCCTGGGAGAGCTTGCCGATGCGGCGCGCAATATCAGCATCTTGGCGGATTACCTTGAACGCCATCCAGAGTCCCTGGTTTTTGGAAAGGAAAAGGGCAATGAAAAATAGATTTTCCTTAGGTTGGGCATCCTTGATTCTGATCTTTTTACTTGTTGCTTGCAGCAGCACCCCTGCCACAAAGTTTTACAAGCTGAACTCGTTGCCTAGTACTCAGCAGGAAAATCCTGCCGCACTCCCAGGTGACTATATCGCCATAGGGGTGGGTCCGGTGGAGCTTCCCGAGTTTCTTGACCGGCCGCAGATCGTTACCAGAAAAAGCCAAAACCAGCTGGAGATATCGGAATTTCATCGATGGGCCGCTTCCTTCCCAAATGACTTTTCCCGAGTCCTGGCAAAAAACATTTCCACTCTCCTGCCCACGGACCGGGTGGCCGTATATCCCTGGGAGGATACCTTCTCTCCCACCTATCAGGTCAAGCTGGATGTGGAGCAGTTTGACGGCCAGTTGGGTGAGCAGGTTTTTCTTCGGGTCATCTGGTCGCTGGTGGGTGAAGAGGAAAAGAAGGAACTGGTGGTGCGAAAAACTCTCATAGAAGAACCAGTTCTTACTAATGACTACGAGGGTCTGGTTGCGGCTCAGAGCAACGCTCTAGCCACCCTCAGCCGGGAAATAGTCGAGGAAATAAGAAAGTTGGGGATATAAGTTCGCAGTAATGATCCTACCTCTCATTCAGTTTGACAACGTTTACAAAAACTTCGGGGCCAACCAGGTCCTGAATGGTGTCAATCTATCCATCTACCAGGGGGAGATCACCACTATTATAGGTATGAGCGGCATGGGAAAAAGCGTGCTGCTAAAACACATAATAGGTCTCCTTA
>JASFKF010000040.1:0-8500 GCA_050118775.1 Syntrophobacterales bacterium | reverse complement strand
GACTGAATCAACCTGGGCACTGCCACTAATAGACAATTTCTTTCTAACTGCCTCGAGTTCCAAATCCCTCCGACCTCTACAAACAGCTTGGATGGACATGGAAACAGAGGAGATAGACAATACCAAGCAGATTCTTGTCCTTCTTCAACCTGAAGCCATCCAAACCCTAGGTGGAATGCTGCTTGAAACTAGTTCCTTACGGCTGCAAAAAATGCTGATGGAAGTAATTCTTGTTCTTGCCTACCGTGATCTTAAGCCCCTGGAGGCTATGCTGGGCAGACCTGAGGAAGAGTTGGTACAAAAACTTGTTTACGTGCTGGGGCGCCTAGATGGCGAAAGGACTACACAAATTCTACTGAGGATGGTTCGTCATCCCTCGGCACGAGTTCGCCATGAGGCCCTAAAGCCCCTGTTGACTAGGGGGCCTGCAGACATCAAAGGGCTCTTCCATCTCATTGAGGATAAGAGTGATGCCATTCGCCGCCTAGTTCTTCGCCATATGGGACAGGAAAGAAACAAAATCACTGAAAAGCTCCTATTGGAGTATCTCGAAGAGGGCAAATCAAACCGCTCCGATGACGAGCACATTATTGCCTGCTTCAGGACCCTTGGCAGGTGCGGATCACCAAGTTCAATTCCCTTTTTACGAAAAACTCTTCTCGGTCGTGGTTGGCTGCCAAGCTTGCGGAAGTTGTCATATCGGCAGGGTGCTGCCTTTGCCTTGCAGTCCATGGGAACAAAGGAGGCTCAGGAGGTGCTGGAAGAGGCCAGCAAAAGCCTTTTTCCAGGTGCAAGGGGGATTGCCCGAAAAATAATTGAAGGTCAAACAAAGCAGAGAAAGGGGTAATAACTTGTCAGAGCAAAATGCAGAGCTGAGCGTGTTGGGAGGAAGGTTTATCAAGGCCTTCCATCACATGATTAGTACAGTCAAAATACATCAGGAAAACAATCAGTTAATAAAAGAATCTATCAAGCATTTTGCCAAGGCCCTCTCTGAGATTTCTGGTGGCATGGAGTTGGAAATTCTTCTTTGGCGAGGAAGGTTTTTCATCCAAGGCGAAAAGCTCCATTACCGTAAGGAAAGTTTTGCCTTGATCAACGAGATGATGGACTATTTCCCCCAGCGAGGCCTCCGTGGGTTGACTTTTCATCCAACATTTAAGGAGAGCTCGCTCAAGGATTTCGTCATGTTTGCCCGTCTACTTAATGAGTCAGCTGGGCGCGATGATCCACCAAATTGGCTTGACAAGCAATTTAAAGCCTATGAACTCAAGTGGGTAGAGATTCTCAAGGAAATCGACGAGGATCCTCCAGAACTTGAATTAAAAAGAAAGGAGCAGGCTCGACAAAATTATGTGCATTCCATTGTTGCGGTCAAAGAGGTGGCTCAGAAAGTTTCCCAGCGAAGCGTAGCCGGGATTCGCAAGGCGAGACGTCTGGCTCAGACCATGGTTGATCTGGTCCTTGACGATGAGTCTCTCATGCTAGGCTTGAGCACAATCCGCGACTACGACGATTATACCTATACCCACTCAGTAAATGTGGCATTGCTGGCTATGGCCCTGGGCAAACGAATCGGTCTATCTCAGATCTTTCTCGAGCAGCTTGGCATCTGTGGGATGTTTCATGATTTAGGCAAGGTAGAGGTGCCCAAGGAGATTCTCCTCAAACCTGATATGCTTAATACTGGCGAGTGGGATCAGATGCGGAAACATCCTTTGATAGGTGTACACCGAGTGCTCCAACTGCACGCATCTCGTGAGATGAAATCGAGGGCTGCCCTCGGACCTTTTGAACATCACCTCAACTACAATCTGACCGGTTACCCCAAGACCCATTTTGTAGATAAAGTGACTCTATTCGGCAAAATCCTGCGCATAGCAGACACCTATGATGCTCTAACCTCAGAGCGCAAATATCGACCCAGAGCCTTCAGCCCGGACGAAGCATTGAAATTGATGTGGAGTAAGGTGGGAGAAGATTATGACCCCATCCTATTGAAGATTTTTGTCAATATGGTGGGACTCTATCCCGTGGGGACAATACTGAAATTAGACACTGGTGAAATGGGCCTTGTGGTGGACTATCCCAGGGATGATGAGAGGACACGACCCGAGTTGCTGCTGTTAGAGGATGACAGTCAGGGAGGATTTAAAGGTGGTAAGACCGTGAGTCTCGAGGAGCGGGATGAGAAAACGGGTTCATTTCTGAGGAACGTTTTGGAATGTCACCATCCGGCCAAGCTTGGACTCCAACCTGCACAATTTTACTTACAGGAAGCCAGCTAAAGATTGTAGATTGGGGATTGCGGATTTCGGATTTGAAAAGGCATAGAGCATAGGGCATAGAGCAGGGATCCAGGAGTCAGAATCCAGAATTCACTAGAAAGACAATCAAAATTGAGTTCCTCACATCTACTGGCTACTGGCTACTGAATTTCTTGATTGCGCCTTTTAGATTATTTTTCGGCGTTGATTTTGTCATAGAGAGCGATCTGCTCTTGAAGGGAAAGCTTGTCTTGAGATTTCCTGCCAGTTTCTTTACAGACCTGGCAGCGCGAGGGCGAGCACTCCTGACAGAAATGGCAGTCAGGGCAGGGATGTTTCTTGGAGGATCCTTTACAGCAAGGGTCGTAGAGAAGTCCCTGATACTGGGGTAAGCGCTGGAACGTTTTTTCGGACTCGGACACGCCTTGCCTCCTAGGGCACATCGTTATAACCTATAAACAATTTTATCCCACAGAAAGATCACGGGCAATAGGCGCACTTAACTAGAGGGCTAGCGCCCGTAATTTATGGTCATTTGTAATCACATGCCTTCGGCGTCATTCATGGTCACTCATTGTTAATAACAATAAATGAAAGCGAAGCGTAATAACGGCCACGGTAGTGGCCAAGTGACTATAAGTGACAAGCGAAGCCGAATGACTTGATGACGAATAATATATTATGATCTGTGCTAACGTCTATGCGTTATTTACTCGTCTTCCGGAATGCCTCGATAAGAGATTCTTCTGGCGTTGCCGCGGTTGAGAGCCACCGCACTGCCTAAAACCATAGCCCCTCCCAGCCAAAACCTCCAAGTCACCGGTTCACCGAGAAAGAGTATACCAAGAATTGAGGTGAAAACCACTTCTGCCATCAAGAAAAGACCCCCTTCCCAGCTCTTACAGTAGCGAAATCCCTGATTCATTAGAAGTTGAGCAGCCAAGGCCGAAAAGACAATACCCCCTAACATGAGCCATTCCAGTGGAAGGCTAGGGATCTGAGGATTAGCAATGAAGGGGGGTAATGAAATGATGGAGCCGAGAAGACAAAAGTAAAGATAGATGATTACGGGCCCGTTAGTCTCCCGCAATTTTTTGATAATGGATACGGTTAAACCAGCAAAACCGCCGCCCAGGAAGGCTAAAGCTTGACCCAAAAGGGCGGTGCGCAGGTTGAAATCGAAGAGGATAGCGACACCACTGAGAGCAGCAATAACAAATAAAACCTCGCCCCGGGTAATATTCTCCTTGAAAATCAAAGGCGAGAAAAAGGCTGCGAAAGCCGGAAAAGAAAAAAAAAGGACCAAAGCTGTGGAAATCGGGATCAAACGAATGGCAGCGACGAGTGCCAGGAAAGCACAGCAACCGGTTATTCCTCTGGCTATTAAAAGCTTTCGATTTTGACCATGAAAGGGATTACCCTTCCAGCCTAAGATGGGTAGTAAAATGGCCAGGCCGCAGGCGAATCGATAGAAGGCTATATCCCACACCCTGAAGGGTGGGCCTAAAAGCTTGATTAGCCCGTCGAGGACCGCAAAAAGAAAGGCGGCAGCCAGCATCAAAAGAGCACCCCCAGTGGGGGAGGAATTAGAGAGGTTTTTTGAGACTGGCCTAGGACTCATGGGCGCGGAACATTTGGGTCTTTGTGTTTCAGGTCCTCTGCTAAAATCGCACAAGTGAGAAAACTGCTGGCGTCAGTTATTTGACAATCCTTTTTGATCCTTATTAAGCCTCCCTGTTCCAGATGGTGCAGGGATTTTCTCACTTTTTCCAACTCCAAGCCCACATAATCTACAAGGTCTTGAATGGACAGGTTGCATTCCTTTCCTTGTCTGTGGCAGTAGAGAATGGCAAAGAGGACCTTCTCCACTGGGCTCAAAGTGGGATCTTCTACCACCCCTTTAATCACTTCCATCGTTTTAGCTCCATTGGCTTTATTCTTTGACTTACTTCTCTGAAGAATGAATATTAGCATTTTTATTTTTTCTATTGAAGTGGTGGCACTCCAAAAAGATGAGTTAGGAGTGAGGATAATTTCGGATTGCGGATTTCGGATTTCGGATTTAAAAAAATAGACTGCAAAGCAGAAACTTAAATTTGAGTTCATAATCCGCATTCGAGCTGCTTCAGCTTACTTCCGAGCGAAAAAAAGACTCCTGAACTCCCTCGGGGCCAGCCCAGGCCAGGTCCGGTGGGCCTGGATACTTTCCTGCTAGCTAAAGAAAATTTTTGTTATCGAAAGAAATATGGTTGAAAAGAGCATTGGGAGAACTTAAATTGAATTTTCAGGAAAAATATTTGAGATTTTGAAACAATTTTGGGCTTGGAAAATAAGATCAATTTTGTTATATATCAACGGTTTTTTGCCAAGATTTCTTGGTTGTAAGTTATGCCCCGGCTTTTATTCGCCTCCCGAGGATATCCTCAGCTCGTTGCGGGTAGCTTCAGTGGCGGAAAGACAAAAACAGAACTTATTTAATCAGAGGAGGGACGGACAATGCTCTGTCAAACGATCAAAGAAGGCACAGAATGCTTTTTCATGGGCAAGCAAGGATGCACCTACAATGGTGGCGTCTGTTACCCCATCGTCGAATCCTGCCAAGGTTGTGGCAAGGCTATGACCTTATCTCAAGGCGTTTATTGCCAATCCTGCCCAGAACCACAAAGCAAGTGGAAAAACGGCCCCTGTAATCTCGCCACCCACACTAAGTCTGGCGGCGAAAAAGTTGTGAAGCTTAATCCCCTGAAGGCTTCCAAACGTTCTCGCAGGTAAGCCAGACAACTGGTTTTAAACCAGTGGGTGACAAATTCGCTTAGGCTGGCAGTTTTTAGGCCAGCGACGGCGAAGTATGCCCTTCTGCGCATAGAGCATAGCGCAAAGCGCATAGCGTTTAAGGCGAGAAATGGAGCTTGTTCCTGCAGCCATCCAGCATCTGCAATCCAGCATCCAGCATCCAGTTTCCAGAATCCAGCATCCAGCATCTAGAATAGACCTCCTTCACTTGACTTGACCATAGCAATGGGGCATATTCCAGGCACAAGCTGCATTGAACTTCTTGGCGATTGATGTGGGATTTGAGATGTGAGATGTGGGATAAATAATCAAGCAAGTAATTTTTTAAAGGTCTCATCTTAAGCCCCTATCCCGGATCCCATATCTCATATCCCATATCTCACAACCCATATCTCACATCAGCCCTTTGAGCTTGCTTCGTGCTTGGAATTTCGGACTTTGATTTAGAAGGAGAGTAGGTGATTAGCCCTGATTTGTTGCAAGATATCGAAATCGTAGGAGAGGAAACTGGTGAACCGGTGTCACCTTTTGTGCGGCTTCGCAGGTTGCAGCTGAGACATCGTTACAAGGACGATCAGTACTCCCATGCCTATACCTTCGATATTGTTGAGGGTCCTTTTGCAGATGCGGTGGCAATTGTTCTCTACCACATGGGCAGCGACGGGAAAGTATGGGTTGGCCTGCGGCGTGGGGTTAGGCCTTCAATATACCTGAGGAAGGACAATCCCGCCAAGACTTATCTAGACCCTCGGCCGCGTCTAACTTACCTTGAGTTGGTGGCGGGCGGAATCGAGTATGAGGACCTAGACAGCATTGGCATCAACGGCAGGGCGGCACTTGAAGTCAAGGAAGAGGCCGGATATAAAGTCAAGGCTGAAGAACTGGTCAGCCTCGGTGGAGGCACTTTTTCATCTCCAGGTTTCGGAATGGAGAAAATACATTATCGGGCATTAACCGTGGATCCCCGTGAGGGAATGGAGCCGGAAGGTGACGGCCATCCCCTGGAAGAGGTAGGCGATTTCCAGTTTTATGAACTTTCTCAGGCGATTTCCTGGTGTCGTAGCGGCCAGATAGAGGATGCCAAGACAGAGATAGGTCTTTACCGCTTGGCCAATTATCTTGGCTACCATCCAGAGTTCGGTCTTTGGCGAGATGAGTTGCCGCCTGACCTGCGTGAGAGGGTTCGCTCTCTCGGCCTTGGCCGTGCTAGATCCGAAGGGACTGATGAAAAGAATGAGAGGGTAGGCTGAATATGGGATTGGTGACCGCAGCTCTTATCAGAGACGAAGGCAAGATCCTCATCGCCCAGAGGGGGAGGAGCAAGCGCTTTGGCTGGAAGTGGGAATTCCCTGGGGGTAAGGTAAGAGTGGATGAGACTCCTGAGGACTGCCTGCGGCGAGAGATCAAAGAGGAGCTCAACCTGGAGATTCAGATCGATGAACATTTTTGCACAACACATCACCAATATCCTGACTTTAATATCGAGCTAATTGCCTTCTGGTGCTCGATTATAGGAGGCAAACTGAAATTGGAAGAACATGAACAGGTGCGCTGGGTGACTGTCCAGGAGATGAATGAGTACAGTTTTGTGGAAGCAGACTTGAGCGTCCTTACTGCCCTAAAAGAAGTCCGGATATAGCTGCCGCAGCTCGCCTTCGAGTCCTATATGGGCGAGTAACACTATCTCAGTCAAAGGACAGAGGAACTTTTGAGCCATGAAAAAGAGAATTTCGCCGTTGCTGGGTGCCAAAGAGGAACTTACAAAGCGAGAAGCAAGTGTCCTTTGCCCATACGCTACCCTCAGCACAGCAGCCATCCGGAGACGACCGGAAGAAAGGGTTGAAAGGGGGCACAGGCAACACTTCTCACTGGACGGGGACAGAATACTCCACTCTCTGGCCTACACCCGCTACATTGACAAGACCCAAGTTTTCTACCTGGTTAATAATGACCACATTACTCACAGGGTTCTACATGTCCAATTTCTTTCAAAAATAGCCAGGGATATTGGCCGCTTTCTCCGGTTAAATGAAGACCTCATCGAGGCCATTGCCCTTGGTCACGACATTGGACACGCCCCCTTTGGACACGATGGTGAGAGGTACCTTTCCGATATCTGTCGTCGTCATGGGATTGGTGGATTTCAACACAACGTTCAGAGTGTCCGCTTCCTAGACCGGATAGAGAAGAAAGGCAAGGGTTGGAACCTTTCGCTCCAAGTTTTGGATGGCATTATTTGCCATGATGGGGAGATCCATGAACAGAGCCTGAGGCCGCAACCGGGTAAGACTTTTGCTGATCTCGACCGAGAAATGGAACTAAAGAGTAACGACCCAAGCGCAATTCTGACACCCATGACCCTTGAAGGTTGTGTGGTGCGACTCGCCGACACAATTAGTTACATTGGTCGTGATATAGAAGATGCCATTAGGCTAAACCTCATAAGTCGAGACGAGATACCCTCGAACTGCGGCGCTCTCCTGGGGACCACCAATGGTGCAATTGTTTACAATTTGGTGGAAGATGTTATTCAAAACAGCATGGACAAAGATGGAGTGGGATTCAGCCCTGAGGTCTCCGAAGCTCTTCGCGAGCTTAAATCTTTTAACTACGAGAGAATTTATCAAAACCCCAAGATTAAAGGTGAAGTAGGAAAGATTGGTCGTATGTTCGAGACTCTCTTCGAACTCTACTTAGAAGATTTCACCAAAGAGCACCGTGAGTCCGACCTTTTCAGTGGTTTTCTTGACGGCATGTCCCGGGAGTACATTGACTCTCACTCACCCCCTGAAGTGGTGCGTGATTTCGTTGCGGGAATGACCGATGAATTCTTCATGAGGCAGTGTAACCTGCGGCTTTTGCCTCAGAGAATGCCCAGCCGTTTCTAATTCACAATGACTTAGTTTTCAGGTGTCAGGTTTTACTCTCTGTTTTTCCTATTCCTGAAACCTGTCGAAGATCCCGTCTGAAGCGAAGCGGCAGCGGGAAACACTGAACACTGAAACCTTGGGAATGAAATAATGAGCTCGGAAATTCTTAAGGTTGTGGTTCTGATCATACTGACACTGTCAATGCCTGTCGGCTTGATTGCAGTTGTCCTAGGTCTTCCAGGAACCTGGCTGATATTGATTACCTCCACTCTTTATAGTTGGCTGACCGGTTTTACTGTGATCACCTATCAAATGCTCTTGGGTCTCCTTTTACTCACGGTTGCAGCCGAAGTTTTGGAATTTTGGTCGGGTCTTTGGGGAGCCCGACGCTATGGCGGTTCCAAAAAAGCAATGCTGGGGACGTTGATAGGTGGATTAATTGGCGCGATTATATTGACACCCATGATTTTCGGATTTGGGACCATAGTGGGAGCTTTCTTAGGTGCTTTTGCAGGCGGATTTCTGGTTACCTTTCTAGAGCAGAGAAAAATGAACGAAGCGGTGCGAGTG
>JASFKF010000039.1:0-8534 GCA_050118775.1 Syntrophobacterales bacterium | reverse complement strand
TTTCTCTTATCTGACTATTACATTTGCCAGGGAGTCATCGAGTTTGTCCACTATCTGATCAACTCTTCCTTTATTGCCGGTAGTGACAATGTGACGAACAATTTCAAATTTAAGCTGAACAGCCATGTGCAAACCCAGTGAAATGGAGGCCAGCAAAAAGCTCAAATCAGAGAAGTACTCTTGATGAAACTTGTCATGCCACGGCAACAGTTGTCCAGATATAGCCTCGACTCTATCCAATGTTTGCAGAAGAAATTCATCTCCCACAGATACATCTCCCTCCAATTCGACGTAGGGGCAGTAGTCTACATGGAAGTCAACAACCTCTTGCGGCAGCGAAACCCCTAAACGTTGCCAGTGCCGCTGGTTCAGTCTCTTTGCCTGTCGGCTTTGCTCTGCCTGTTTCCGGTAATGCTCTTCTGACCAGAGTCCATAGGTTCTGCAGCCAAAAAACCTGTTTTGATAAATCAGACAATTTTCACCTTGCAAAAATGGACACGATAGAATCTCAACCGGATTCAAGAAAAAATAGCGGATCAGTCGGCTGCTCATCCACAACCTCTGCTCGGTTTGCATCTCCAGCAGCAGTTGAACTGCTGATAAAGCCTCGAGCAAACTCATCTCAGGAAGAAGAGAGCAGCAGTATGTTCGCCGCCGACAGCGTGTACCGGGCAATTGGGCATAGGCCTCCTGCAAGGCCGTCCTCTGCTGGGTTGATCTCTCTAGTAGCTTTCTAATCACTTCGCTGGAAAATGCCACTCGACCTTGACCTCTTTTGGGATACAGCGCCTATGCTTCTGCCCATGGAGTGTTGGAGTGCTGCCTGCTGCCTTCTCTACTCAAACTTTTCCTTCCAAACTCGCATTTTTTCATGGGGCCATCTTACACAGAAGGCAGGCTTTCCTTTGATCACTAATTGGGTACAGGTATCGCACTCAGGGTCGCAATGGAGAATCTCATTCTCCTTACCCTCCTTTACTTTTTGAGGCCATTTTGGATCCGTCCACAAAACCCGGGCAAGACCGATTAAATCCGCCTTGCCCCTTGCAATTATCTGCTCCGCCACCTCTCCGGTGTCAATTCTGCCAGCGGTAATAACGGGAACATCAACTTTTTCTTTGACTGCCGCAGCCAAATCAACCATGTAACCCTTATTTTGGGATCTTTCTATAATCTCCGGCAAGAAAAAGGATTCATAGGTACCCCCCATGACAGAAATGTAGGCGGCACCTGCTGAGGGCAACGATTGGGCGAATTGCCTTGACTCTTCCAGCTTGAGACCATCGGCGAGCCATTCGTCAGCCAGAAACCTATAGCCTACGGGAAAGTCTCCCACCGCATCTTTTACTGCAGACAATACTTCCAGAGGAAACTTCTGGCGATGCTCTAAAGCCCCGCCGTATTCATCCTCTCTTTTGTTAGTCCGGGGAGAAACAAACTGGGCAAGCAGATAGCCAGTGCCTCCGTGCAGTTCTACCATGTCGAACCCAGCATTTTTTACCCGAAGGGCCGCATTGGCAAACTTGCCCACTATCTCCCTTATTTGATTCTTGCTCAAAGACTTAGGTAGGCGGCCAAAGGTCTCCACCGCAGAAGGTGCCACTGGCTGCGCAGAACCGGCAAAACGTCCGGCATGGTTTATTTGCAGACAAGCCAAGGCACCTTCCTCTTTTATGGTCGCTGCCAGTTGGCTCAGACCCTCTAAATTATCATCAGTATCGGCTCTTATTGTTCTGTTGGAACCACTTCCGTCAGGGTGATCAACCGTGGCATTCTCAACTACCACCAGGGCCACACCGCTACTCGCCATCTCTCGATAATAATCTAATAGTAATCTGCTAACCGTGCCACCCTCTCCAGCATAGCCAAGGTAGAGAGGCGCCATGGTTAGACGATTTCTTAAGCTGAGTTGCCCTATGTTCAGCGGTGAAAACAGATTATTGAATGTAGTCATAGCAAACCTCCTTTAGGGTAACGACAGAGAGTTACAACCACAGAGTACACAGCGCCAGGGGCAAAGCGTTTGGTAAACAGTAAACGGTGAACGGTGAACGAATCTGTGCTGCAACTTTTCACCGTTTACCATTTACCGTTTACTATCATTTTCGCTACGCGCTATGCTCTATGCGCTTTGTTTCATTTCGCTCTTTGTGGTGCAAGCTATTGTACTAGCGTTTACCAGCGGATTAAACTGCTTCCCCAGGTTAGACCACCACCAAAACCGCAAAGAAGCACTAGATCTCCTTTTTTGATACGACCCTGATGATTGGCCTCATCCAAGGCAATTGCCATACTAGCTGAGGAGATGTTGCCATAGCGATCTATGTTTACAAAGATGCGATCCATGGAGACTCCAAGCTTCTTGGCCATGGCCTGCATGATTCTAATGTTCGCCTGATGGGGTATGTACAAAGATATTTGATCCGCACTAAGTCCATTTCCCTCCAAGGCCTCCTCACAGGCCATGGTGAAATGTTCCACCGCAACTCGAAAGGTAGACGGAGCTTCAACTAGTTGCAGGTAATGAACTCCTCGATCTACGCTCTCATGACTTATGGGAGTAGTCCTTGAGCCGCCCCCGGGCATTAGAAGATTCTCTCCCCTGGAACCATCCGTATGAAGGATAGTAGATATAACCTCACCACCATTGCTGCTCTGGGTGTCCAATATTAGAGCCCCTGCACCGTCACCCCAAAGGATGGAGGAACTGCGATCCTGCCAGTTTACTGTTCGACTCATCACTTCCGCAGCTACCACCATGGCATTCTCAAAGGTGCCAACTCTTAAGTAGTGTTCTGCCACCGAAATACCAAAGAGAAAACCACAGCAGGCAGCTGTAACGTCAAATGAGACCGCACCGCTGGCACCAATCTTGTTCTCCAACCAGTTAGCACCCGAGGGGCAACAGGTATCCGGAGTGATTGTGGCCATAATCAAAAGATCAAGATCCTTCGGTTGCATTTTTGCCTGAGCTAGAGCCTGAAAAGCCGCCTTTTGACCCAAATCAGAAGCTGCTTGATCAGGTCGAGCTAGGCGCCGCTCACTTATACCGGTTCGTTTGCGAATCCACTCATCAGAGGTGTCTACCATCTCTTCAAGATCAAAATTAGAAAGGACCTTTTCTGGTAAGTAAGAGCCTGTTCCTGCAATCCTAATTGCTTTCATAGCATGTCATCTCCCCGCTATTACTCATAGAACTTCTACTCCTTTGCAAGCTGACCAAACCTCTAACTAGAAAAAACTTTTGCCGTCAAATGGCATAGTCAGATGTCAATGTTAAATAAATGTTAATTGTATTGTTAATAATAAAATTTGGTTTTTTCTCCCTTTTTAGCATTTTTCCCTTGAGAAATGAGAAAAAATATTCTACACTCGGCCCCTATTACTCACCAAAGGGGCTAATGTAAATCCGAGTTCAGGAAAAGCGTGATGGGATCCCCACCTTTCGCAGCCTCCAACCTTAACGGCCCTACCAATCTCGATGGAAACATGGGGGTGGAAGATTGTGTTCACCGATACCACCGCCTTTTCGAAAACGCCCCTCTAGTTGCTTACAGCTTGGATAGCCAGCTGCGTACTCACTACATCAGCCCTTATTGTCTCAAGATATTTGGTTACAGTGATGAAGAAATCCAAAAAGATCATCTTTTCTGGGACCGACATATACACCCCGAAGATCAGCAGCTAGTTCACCTCCGCAGAGAACGTTACCTAAAAGAGGGCAAGAGTTTCAATATTGAATATCGAATCATCCACCGAGATCAAACGGTGCGGCACATTATCAACCACACAATTCCCATCACCCATAACAACAAGATTAACCTGATTGACGGCTTTGTCTTTGACATCACGGCCAGAAAGCACCTAGAGGACCAGCTTATACTCACCGAGAGGATCAAAGTACTCAACGACATGTCTTTGGGAGTGGCTCACGAGATCAGGAACCCCCTGACTTCTATCGGTGGTTTTGCCCGCTTGCTCGAGCGCAGGATGGCCCAAAGCGATCCTAATCGTTCGCACCTTGAGATTATTCTGAAGGAGGTCTCCCGTCTGGAATCTACGGTAAATCAAGTCCTGGACGGTTTCAGGCGAATTCGCTTGCACCCGGTGCCAACTGATATAAATGCAATCCTCACCAAAGTCCTCAATCAGTTGAGCCACGAATTTCATCACACAGGCGTCGAGCTCAATACTAAATTGAGTAACAGGATACCCGAAATAGAATTGGATCGACATCTTATCGAGGAGGGCCTCCGTTCCATAATCAAGACCTCTTTGCGAGGCATGCAAGGAGGTGGTGAACTCACCATTACCACTAGCCCCAACCATCGCTATGTGGTCATCGAGATATGTGGCTTGTGCCTCAATCCGGGACCTCTCGATAAATGTCAGCTATTCTTTCCCTTCTACCGTGAGCCAGCATTTGATGGCGGGATCGGAATTCCTCTCTCTCAGCAAATCATCACCCAACATGGTGGCAACGTAGTTATCAAAAACGGCTCTGACCAGCAGACAAGCCTAGTGATCACCTTGCCCATGCCTCGCCAGACCCACAGTAAATAATTCTTCATCTCTGTAACCAACCATCCCTTATCAGTTCCTTAGGGCTTGAATTCTTCCCCTTGTAACCTTATAACTTAAACTATCCAGAGAGTTCACACTATAATATGTGGTTCAGTCGCATCTCTGATTAAATTAAGATAAACCTTCATCTAGTCCCAGATTCTTTAATTTAGAGGAGCAAATGCACCAGCACCAGAGTAAGGTGGAAAGAGTTCGAGAGAGGGTCAGAGAAAAGCTCGAAAGTTATAACCTCTACAACTTCGAGCGTCTGCAGGAAGAGGCCTTTGCCTCCTTCTTTGATTTGGCCCAAGAATATACTACCCTGGAAAATCTCTATCTTGTTTGCACCCTCGTGCCCAAGGAATTTTTCAACCTCAATGTTCGTCTCTACCTACTGGATGAAGACGGTATAAGCCTCAGTCTTGTTTGCTCCAGCAACAATGGCCTAGAAAAGGACTCCTCAACCGGCAATCCTGAGGTAGTGGTCCAAGAAAACCCTTACTTTACGGGGGAGTCATATGTGATTCCCATTCGAGGCAACAAGGCGGTGGGGGAACTTTTGCCATTCCAGTATCTCAAAGACATCCTCGGTATGTTTGAGATATATCCTGCTAAAAAAATTACCGAACAGCAACGCTTTTTTCTAGAGAAATTTACCAATCGCATTGGCTATAATCTGCATCAAAAGCAACTAATCCATCAAAATTTGCACCACATCAAATTTATCAACCAACTGGTTGCTGACATTGATCACAATGTAATCTCGCCTAATCTTTACTATCGGCTATTTCTTAAAAAACTCAAACGACAGATCGAAGAAAATGTCGCTATTCAGGAAAAAGTACGTGAACTGGTATCTTTCTGCCCTGAGATCGATGATCGCACTTGCCAAAAAATGCGGGAAATATACCAAGCTTTGGGGGACAGTATAACCACCCTGGACGAGTCGAGAAAGGAGATGGAAAGGCATTACGAGCGCACCAGCCTCTACTTGGAAACCCTGCTGAGACGTGAGCATTTTCGTCACGGAACCTATGTTCTCCGCAAACAACGTTGCAACTTCAGAACGGAAATCATCGAACCCACTCTGGCCCGCTACTTGCCACAGTTCAAGCAGAGGGAAATCAAGGTTGACAACCGTTTGGAAGAAGTTCCTGACGAACTACTGGAACTGGTCGTTGATAAAGGTCTTCTGGCGCAAGTTTATGACAATTTCTTTTCCAATGCAGTGAAATACACTGAGGAGATCGAAGACGAGTACGGCTACAAGGTGAAGTTCTTATCCTATGGAAAAAAAATTTTAATAGACTATTTTGGCCAGGGGATAGACGGGGTTAAGTTTACCGTTTTTACCACCGGCAAACCACTTGGCCCTGAGGAGAGTGATCGCGTTTTTGACGAGGGCTACAGGAGTGCCAGCAACGAATTAGAGGTAGGCACTGGTCACGGCCTGCACTTTGTCAAACACGTAATCGAGATTCACGGTGGAGAGGTAGGAGTGGAGCCCCAAAAGTATGGGAACACCTTTTACTTCATCTTGCCACATAGACATGAGCAGGTGGATGTTAACAGCAACGAAGAAGCATCCAGGAGAATAACATGGTGAGGAAGTTGCTCTGGTGGACCGCATGCGGTGCCAGTGCAATAATGTCCATCTTTTTTCTTTTTGTGGGCATCAGTCTGTGCATAGCCTCTTATAATCTCAATCACCCCCATCAGTTTATCCTCACTTTTTTTGCCTCCAACCTGATCATACTAATTAGTGTCGTGGTCATTATTGCCGTTATCATCAGGATTATAAGTCGGGTGCGCCACGGTGATTTACAACCGGATGTGGAAAGTCCCAGAGTGACTGCAGATTCTTCTGAATCCGCGGATCCTATAGATTCTACCGGAAGCAATCCTCGGCAGTGAAATCCCTAGTCCAGCCCGGATTTTTCCCATGCCCAACCTAACACCTGCAGAGTACTTTGCTCCATTTTCTCAAATAATCCCAAATTTTGCCGCTTTCTGTAGCAAACTGTCCGCTCCCCTGCCAGTACACCTCCGGATGAACACCCTTAAAGCCCCTGTGAGAGAAACTCGCTTGCGCCTAGAAAGGCAAGGCATTGCACTAGTGAAAGAAAATCCTCTAAAACTAGTATACCGAGCCAAGAATCTTAGCCACCCTGGACATCTCTTGGAATTCTCTCTGGGTCACCTGCATTCTCAGGCATTATCGTCAGTACTGGCTGCTATTGTACTTGAACCACAGCCGGGCGACGCAGTGTTAGATCTCTGTGCTTCACCTGGGAGCAAGACTAGTCTCATGGCTCAGTTAATGCAAAATAAGGGAATAATTGTGGCCAACGACAGGAACCCAGACCGTCTTATTCCTCTCAGAGCAAACTTAAAAAGGTTGGGTGTGACCAATACGGTGATCACTCGCTACCCAGGCCAACACTTTCCTAAAAGATTCTTATTCGACCGAGTTCTGGTGGATGTACCATGTTCGGCTGAGGGCACCTTACGTGCCGGTCCGAGTGGAACCCTCAGACAGTCAACCTGGGCTAGCCAAAAGCTAACTAGATTGCAGCGTGACCTTCTTTTAATGGCATTTGACTTGCTTAAGGTTGGTGGCACTCTGGTTTATTCCACCTGCACCTATTCTCCCGATGAAAATGAAAGTCCGCTGGACTTTTTATTAGAAAGCAGGCCGGCAGAAATTCAACCTATTGGAATGGACCTGCCACACAGTCCTGGTCTACAACAATGGAATGAGACCTCCTATGATCCCTCGATCAAATACTGCTGGCGGATCTATCCCCACCAAATCGACACAGTGGGATTCTTCATGGCCAGAGTTGTTAAAGGATCCTGAACGAGATCATCTGTTGGGATTCTTCCGCCAGCGCTTCGGCATAACTCGAGCGGTTTTTTCTAAATATTACCTCTACAGGCGAAGACGCACTGTATGGGTGTTTAGTAAGGACGATCGCTTGGGGGATTTGGCTTCACTACAGGTGAAATCGGTCGGCATGCCACTGCTCCGTTGGGTGGGAACTCACCTCAAACCAACTTCGGTGGGTTTGCAGCTCTTTGGTCCTCATGCAGCCAAGAATATAGTCAGTCTGCCGACAGACCAGTTGCGCGATCTGGTTGAAAGCAAAGAAATCAAGAGTGAATTCAATTGCAGTCCCGGTTATGTCATTGTCGCCAGCAAATCGGTAGTCATTGGTTGTGCTCTCTACTTACCCGGCCGGCTTATCTCCCAGTTCCCCGGAAATATGTTTACACCTCAGACCTGGGAGTACGCTCTGCAAATAAGAAAAATGGGTAAATCGTGACTCGAGACGTACTAAAAGTCACCCCATTTTGATGGGATTGGAAAATGGCTTGGATCTTATCAGGGAGGGAACCCTAGAAATGACACTTTAGATTTAGGAGTCAGTAGCGCTCTTGGTACTGCTCTTGGTACTGCTCTCGCTCGTTTCGGGCTTGCTAACCTTGTCCTCTTTGTTGCCACTGTGATTAGAGCTTTGGTCCGCTTGTGTGCTAGGTTTTTTCCCTGCATAGTCGGTTACATACCAGCCACTACCCTTAAGGTGAAAACTGTTTAGAGAAATAAGCTTTTTCAGCTTCCCTTTACAGTGCGGACAATCACTCAAGGGAGGATCAGAGAACTTTTGCAATGCTTCCGTGGTCTGGTGACATTTGCTGCACTCATACTCATAGATAGGCACGTTTAATCACCTCCAGCTCACAAGTCTTACTAGCGACCAATTTCGAGATCTGATTTTATATAATCAGCCTCGGTAATTTGTCAAGTGGTAGCAGCGGGTGAGTGATCTTTGAGTTGTTCCATGAATTGATAGTCACGGTAGACTTCCAGAACGTAATCCAGGTGAGGAAGTCTCAGACTGCCGAGTACCCTTTGGGTGATCTCATGAACTCTCATTTCCTCTTGCTGACGCTCCGGGGGTTCAGCATCG
>JASFKF010000038.1:0-8701 GCA_050118775.1 Syntrophobacterales bacterium | reverse complement strand
GGCAGCAGGCAGAGCAATGGGAGTTCAAGTTTCAAGGTTTTGCCTCTGCTTATTTTTAATCTTTTAACTTTCAATTTGACGCTATGCGCTATGCGCTTGGCGCTATGCGACGGCCGTGAGAATTCTTGCTATTGACACGTCGACCCGGGTGGGAAGCATTGCCCTGGTTGAAGGACCACTGCTCAAAGCCCAAAACATCCTCGACATAAGGGCAACACACAACCAACGCCTCCTGCCTGGTATTGAGCGTATTCTCACTGATGCTGGCTGGTCTTTAGACGACCTCGATGGTTTTGCAGTTAGTCTTGGCCCGGGAAGTTTTACTGGTCTACGAATCGGCCTCAGCATCGTCAAAGGGCTCGCTTGGGCCACCGGTAAGCCTTTGGTCGGTGTGCCAACCTTGGATGGGCTGGCAGCAAATGTTTCTTTCGTCCCATACATGATCTGCCCTATCTTGGACGCGCGGAAAGGCGAAATCTACGCGGCACTTTACCGCCAAGGCGATGAGGGAATCCCTGAAAGGCTCACTTCTTACATGGCCATCAAGCCTGAAGAGATGTTAGCCCTCATATCGGAGACTACAGTTATAATTGGAGACGGCCTTTTGTCTCATGGGGACTATCTAAGAAGGGAGTTAGGTAATCTATTAGTCCTGGCACCACCTCATCTTAGCGTCATCCACGCAAGCTCCTTAGCCTGGCTAGGCTGGCACAGACTCCGGTCAGGAGAATTCGAAGACGTCTCCAGTTGTACCCCTCTATACGTCCGGCCATCCGAAGCAGAACTCAACAGAAAGTCCACCTAGCTCTCAGATATTGGATAGTAGATTCTGGATGCTGGATGCTGGATTCTTGATACTGGATCCTGAATTCTTATATGCTTTGGTGCCTAGTGCTTAGTGAATAGTGCCTAGTTGAAACGGTTGCCTGCTGCTGGCTGCAAGCTGCTTTCTGACTCCTCGCTCTATGCCCTATGCCCTCTGCCTTTTCAAATCCGCAATCCGCATTCCGAAATCCGAAATCCGAAATCCGCAATCGACATACTCTACTACTCCATTAATCCAATTCGTCATAACTGTGTTGACAAAACAGTGCAGATCGCATAAATATTATGGATTATTCACTTTAATTTATTCCAAATTGTCCGCATCCAACTTTCCCTTTTATACTGGATGCTCCAACAGGGGTAGAATATGGAAAAATGGGATGAGGAATTGATTGCCCGTCTCCTTCCCCACAATGAAGAGTTGGGTAGGTACATAGAAGAACACCGGCGTTATGAAGAGCAACTGGAGAAGTTCAATCAGCGCCCCTACTTGACCAATGAAGAAGAGGTGGAGAAGAAACACATTCAAAAATTGAAATTGGCGGGACGAGACAAAATTGAAGCCATCTTGGCTAAACATAGACAGGGGTGAGTCATGAAGTTAACAGGAGCCCAAATATTTTTTGAATGTTTGAAAGCCGAAGGAGTTGAGGTCGTCTTTGGTCTGCCGGGTGGGGCAGTCATCGACATCTATGATGAGATGCCTAAGCACAACATCCGCCACATCCTGGTGCGCCACGAGCAGGGTGCTACCCACATGGCTGATGGTTATGCCCGGGCCACCGGAAAAGTGGGTGTTTGCCTGGTAACGTCTGGCCCTGGAGCTACTAACACGGTAACCGGCATTGCCACGGCCTATTGCGATTCCATCCCCATAGTTGTTTTCACCGGCCAGGTGCCCACACCTCTGATTGGCAATGACGCCTTTCAGGAGGCAGACATTGTTGGCATCACCCGGCCATGCACCAAACACAACTACCTGGTAAAAGACGTCCGTGATCTTGCCAGGGTCATTCGTGAGGCTTTCTTTTTGGCCCGCTCCGGTCGTCCCGGACCTGTACTGGTGGATCTGCCCAAAGACGTGGTCGCCGGCAAAACCGATTTTAAGTATCCCAAGAACATTGCCATGAAAGGGTATAAACCCACCACTGAAGCTCACATGGGCCAGATCAAAAGAGCATACACTGCAATTGCTAAAGCCAAAAGACCAGTGATCTATGCTGGTGGTGGGGTGATTCTTTCCAGTGCGGCCAAAGAGTTGAAAGAGCTGGGAGAGAGTCTCAAGTGCCCGGTAACCACTACGCTCATGGGTCTGGGAGGATTTCCTGCGCCCCACGATTTGTGGCTAGGGATGCTCGGTATGCACGGTACTTTCCGGGCAAATATGGCTGTGGCTAACACTGATGTGCTTATTGGCATAGGTGCACGCTTCGACGATCGCGTAACCGGCAAGCTGGACGAGTTCGCCCCATCTGCCAAGATCATCCACATCGACATAGACCCAACTTCAATAAGTAAGAATGTCAGAGTGGACATACCTATTGTCGGCGACTGCAAGGACGCCCTCAAAAAACTCGTTCAACTGGTTAAAGAGAACCCCATAGAGGGGTTAGAAAAACAGAGGCAGCCCTGGCTGGATCAGATCCAGAAATGGAAGGAGACCTATCCTTTAGCCTACGAACAAAAGGATGATGTGATCAAGCCACAGTATGTGGTAGAGATGCTCTACAAGCTCTGTAAAGAGAAAAACCCCATCATCACCACCGAGGTTGGTCAGAACCAGATGTGGGCCGCCCAGTACTACCATTATTCTAAACCTCGAACTCTACTCACCTCGGGCGGACTGGGCACTATGGGCTACGGGATGCCGGCAGCAATTGGCGCTCAAGCCGCCTTTCCCGAAAGGTTGGTCATCGACATCGCCGGAGACGGCAGTATTCAAATGTGTATACAGGAGCTTACCACTGCGGTGGAGAATAACTTGCAGGTGAAGGTGGCAATACTCAACAACCAATATCTGGGAATGGTACGGCAATGGCAGCAACTCTTCTATGAGAAGCAATACTGTGCCACTTGCCTCAAGCTGGCACCCGATTTCGTCAAATTGGCTGAGGCCTATGGCGCTGTTGGACTCCGTGCCACCAAACCCAGTGAGGTGGAAAAGGTGATCCTGGAAGCGATCGCTACGCCTAAGCCGGTAATCATGGATTTTGTAGTCAACCCTGAAGAATGTGTCTACCCCATGGTGCCTGCTGGAGCGGCTACCACAGAAATGATCCTGGTCTAACACTCATTCGGCTGTCCGTGATCCGTTGTCTAGAGTCGTATAGAGCATAGCGCATTCCGTTTGCTTCTCCATAAGCTGAAAGGAGAGACGTCGTGAGGCATACCCTCGGAGTCCTGGTGGAGAATCAGCCCGGTGTCCTTTCCCGGGTGGCTGGCCTGTTCAGTGGTAGGGGATTTAATATTGAAAGCCTGACCGTGGCCGAAACCCTTGATCCGCAAGTTTCCCACATCACCTTGGTTACCACCGGTGACGAGACGATCATGGAACAGATTGTCAAGCAGCTCAACAAGCTGGTTAATGTGATCAAGGTGATCGATTTCCGTGAAGTGAAATTTGTGGACCGGGAGATGGCCTTGATCAAGGTCAAGGCTGAGGCTCATACCCGTGCTGAGGTACTCCGCATAGTTGATATTTTTAGGGGTAAGGTGGTCGATGTCAGTCCGAATTTCTTTACCATCGAAGTAACCGGTGATGAAGGAAAAATCCAGGCGATTCTAGACCTGCTGGCTCAGCTGGGAATCGTTGAGGTGGTCAGAACAGGTAAAGTCGCCATTGCCCGTAGCAAGAAAAATAGTAAGAATAAATAAAGGCTGGTCGTTCTACTGAATCCGCTGCCCATATCCATTGATTTGCGACATGGAGAACTACAGAAAAACCGCCCTGCCTCACCCCCTGTCAGCGATTTCTGCAGCCTACTGAATCTGGAATTATCATACAAAACTAGGCTTTTATATACTACCACCGTTACAGGAGGATACCGTGAAAATATACTACGATTCGGATGCAGATCTGGGTGTGCTTAAAGGCAAGAAAGTGGCAATCATTGGCTACGGTAGTCAAGGCCACGCCCAAGCACAAAACTTGAGGGACAGTGGCGTGGATGTGGTGGTCGCCGAACTGGAGGGGACTGCTAATTACGACCTAGCTAAGGAACATGGCTTCGAACCCATCACAGCCAATGAGGCCTCGAGCCTCGCCAACGTAATCCAGATTCTTGCTCAGGATGACGTCCAGGCGAAATTATACCGCGACGAAGTCGCCCCCCACATGACCGAGGGTAAAACTCTGGTCTTTTCCCACGGCTTTAATATCCACTTCGGTCAGATCCGGCCTGCCTCTCACCTGGATGTGGTGATGATCGCTCCCAAAGGTCCCGGTCATCTGGTGCGGAGCGAATACGAAAAAGGAGCAGGAGTGCCATCCTTGGTTGCCATTCACCAGGATGCCACTGGTGGCGCTCTGGAGACAGCCCTCGCTTATGCCAAAGGATTGGGAGCCACCCGTGCCGGGGTGATTGAAACAACCTTTAAGGAAGAAACCGAGACTGACCTTTTCGGGGAGCAGACTGTTCTCTGTGGTGGGGTGTCCGAGTTGGTCAAGGCCGGATTTGATACCTTGGTCGAGGCTGGCTACCAGCCGGAAATCGCTTACTTTGAGTGCCTTCATGAGCTGAAGCTCATAGTTGACCTATTTTACCAGGGAGGCATCTCTTTCATGCGTTACTCGGTTAGCGATACCGCCGAGTATGGGGATTACTCTCGGGGCACACGTATCATTACGGAAGAAACCCGGGAAACTATGCGGGAGATTCTGGCAGAAGTCCAGAGCGGTGAGTTTGCCCGGGAGTGGATATTGGAAAATCAGGCCGGTCGGCCCGTTTTCAATGCCCTACGACGGGCGGAGAACGAGCATCCCATTGAAGAGGTCGGCGCCAAACTGCGTGCCATGATGCCGTGGTTAAAGAAAAAGTAGCTTTTCTGGTGATATGAGATTTGGGATTTGAGATTCTGTCAACGATACTTTATTTTCCCACATCGCACATCTCACATCCCACATCCATATGTTTGTTTCGGAATTTGACCCGCCGTGCTCGCATGGCGAGCAGGCATATAGATTTAGGTGCTATGCGACGGATCCCCATTGCCAAGCAGGGGTTACCCTATATTCTTGGTCTTTCAGTGTTATTAGTCCTGCTCTTCTTTTTGGGCTGGACGTTTTTGACCGTCTTGACTTTAATCTTGACGGTTTTAGTGATAAACTTCTTTCGCGATCCCGAGAGGGTAATTCCGCAGGTACCCCAGGCGGTACTGGCGCCGGCTGATGGGAAGATCATATTTGTGGGGCCGACATTCGAAGACAGGTTTCTCAGCAAAGAGACCTTAAAAATTAGCATCTTTATGTCTATTTTTAACGTCCACGTTAATCGAATCCCTTTATCTGGGGAAGTGGAGTCCATTCATTACGAAAAGGGCACATTTTTTGCTGCCAGTTTAGATAAGGCTTCTCTTGATAATGAACATAACGCAGTAGTCTTAAGAACCCCTGAAGGGGAAAAAATAGTCTTTGTGCAAATCGCCGGCCTGATTGCCAGGCGTATCGATTGTTGGTTGCAACCGGGCGACTTGGTTCAGCAAGGTGTGCGTTTTGGTATGATTCGCTTTGGCTCCAGGTTGGACGTTTTCGTTCCCACTAAAAGTCAGCCGGCAGTAAGCAAGGGGCAACACGTTAAAGCAGGGGAGAGTATTATATGTTACCTTCAACCAAAAGTGTGAAACGAAAAAGTCGAAAGTCTCGCAAAAAAAAGCGAGGGATTTACTTACTCCCTAACCTTTTAACCACAGGTAACCTTTTCTGCGGTTTTTATGGCATAGTTGCTGCCATCAACCATGATTTCAAGACGGCAGCAATCGCAATACTCTTTGCCTGTTTATTCGACATCTTAGACGGTAAGGTCGCTCGGCTCACAGGTACCAACAGCCGCTTTGGCGTGGAGTATGATTCTTTAGCTGATCTGGTGGCCTTTGGTGTGGCACCCGCCGTGCTCGTTTATCTATGGGCCCTCGAACCATTCGGTCGGCTGGGGTGGGTTGCAGCCTTCCTCTTCGTTGCCTGCGGCGCTCTCCGCCTGGCGCGATTCAATGTACAGACCGATTCAGTTTCGAAGAAGCATTTCGTCGGACTCCCCATACCTGGTGCCGCACTCATGGTTGCCACCACAGTGCTGTTCTTTTATCGAATGGGAGGAAGTGGTCCCACCAAGCACTTCTTATTGCTGGCCATGACTTACCTGTTGGGTTTTCTCATGGTAAGCAGCATTCCCTTCAACAGCTTCAAAGAGTTTGATGGATTTCAGCGGATGCCTTTCCGGACGCTCTTTATCATAGTCTTGCTTTTTTCGGTAATTGCGGCCCAACCTTCCATCATGCTTTTCACTTTTGGGCTCGTCTATGTGAGTTCCGGTCCCATTGGCTACCTAATTAGATTGTTGCGAAGCCGCAGAGAATCCAGTGCTGAAGAAGCCCTTAGCCAGGAAGCGCCCACCAGCAAAAAGGGAAGAGAATAAAGGAAGCTGGTCAACATTCGATTTCGAGTGAGCTAGAATTTCAAATAGGTAATTGCCGCTCGCCTGGTCACCTTTGCGCGGCCTGACGTATTTCCCCTACCGAACAGTTCCGGGAAGGGGAAATTTTTGTATTAAGAGGTTTAAAGGCTTGCCGAGTGTGGCGCAAAGGCGATTTAAGCCTGCGTGGCTATGCCGGAGTGATGGAGCAATGGAGTAATTAAAGGACGGAATCAATTTATACTTAGGGCTTTGGCTTTTAGCAATACTCCAATACTCCAGTACTCTCGCCTTCTTTACCTACAATGCCACTGAAATTTGGCCTGGCCGAGAGGACCAAGTTTTAGATGTTTAGCGAGAGGTATCTGAAATGGGAATGACCATTACCGAGAAGATTCTTGCCGCCCACGCCGGCTTGGACAGAGTTGAACCGGGAGAACTCATTGAGGTCGATGTTGACTTCTCCCTTGCCAATGACATTACCGCACCCATAGCCATAGAGCGATTCCGCCAGGCAGGGGCCGAAAAGATCTACGATGCGGATAGGGTCGCCCTTGTCCCTGATCACTTCGTGCCCAATAAAGACATCGAATCGGCTACTCAGTGCCAGGTCCTGCGTGAGTTTGCCGCAGAGCACAAACTTCCTCATTTTTTTGAAGTGGGACGCATGGGTATCGAGCACGCACTTCTGCCTGAACAAGGACTGGTGCTCCCAGGAGATGTGGTGGTTGGCGCCGACAGTCACACTTGCACCTATGGTGGACTAGGTGCCTTCGCTACCGGAGTGGGCAGTACAGACCTCGCTGCTGTAATGATTACCGGCCGCACGTGGTTCCGAGTGCCACCATCAATCAAGTTCGTTTACCAGGGGAATTTGCGACCCTGGGTTACAGGCAAAGATCTGATTCTATACACTATCGGCCAAATCGGCGTAGATGGAGCCCGTTACAGGACCATGGAGTTCACCGGTTCAGTCATTGCTCAACTTTCCATGGATCAGCGACTGACCATGGCCAACATGGCCATTGAAGCCGGAGCAAAAAACGGCATAATCGCCCCTGACGAGTGTACTCGCGCTTTTGTGGAGGAGAGGGCTAAGCGGACCTATCAATTTTACCAGAGCGACGACGATGCTCTGTATGAGCAAGTCATAAACTACGATGTTAGCGAGATCGAGCCCCAAGTGGCACTACCCCCTTCTCCGGCCAACAGTCAACCGGTTTCATCTTTGGGGAAAATTACCATTGATCAGGTGGTGATCGGGTCTTGTACCAACGGTCGCCTTGAGGATTTGCGAGCGGCGGCGGAGATATTGAAAGATCGCCGAATAGCACCGGGAGTGCGCTGCCTGATAATTCCAGCCACTCAGGCCATCTACAGGCAGGCAATGGACGAAGGTTTGTTTGCAATTTTCCTTGAAGCGGAGGCTGCCATCAGCACCCCAACCTGCGGTCCTTGCTTGGGTGGGCACATGGGCATTCTCGCCGCTGGCGAGAGGGCAGTAGCCACCACCAACCGGAATTTCGTTGGGAGGATGGGTCATCCGGAAAGCGAAGTGTATCTGGCCTCACCCGCCGTAGCAGCTGCTTCGGCCGTACTTGGCCGCATCGCCAGCCCGGAGGAACTGTAAAGTTTTGATCCTTAAGGGAAA
The DNA here is from genome assembly GCA_050118775.1 of Syntrophobacterales bacterium. GTDB lineage: Bacteria > Desulfobacterota > Syntrophobacteria > BM002 > BM002 > BM002. The sequence continues at coordinate 598 of JASFKF010000038.1, read as the reverse complement.
ATAAAAACACAACATGAATAGGTGGCCGATGTGCGATGTGGAATGTGTGATGTGTTATAGAGATTTTTTTTCATCTCACATCTCACATCTCATATCACACATCATCTTCGGAGGTGCGGATGAAACTCTCTGGAAAAGCCTGGAAATTCGGGGCGGATATTGACACGGATGCAATAATCCCTGCTCGCTATCTGAACACTTCAGACCCCAAAGAACTTGCAAAACATTGTATGGAAGATGCTGATTCCGAGTTTCCCCAAAAGGTCTCTGCCGGCGACATTATAGTGGCTGAGACCAACTTCGGCTGTGGTTCCTCCCGTGAACACGCCCCCATCGCCATTAAAGCAGCCGGGGTAAGCTGCGTGGTTGCTGCGAGTTTCGCTCGCATTTTTTACCGTAACGCCTTTAATATGGGACTGCTCATTTTGGAGTCCCCAGAGGCCTCGGCAGACATTGTCACTGGAGATGAGCTGGATATAGATCTTAGCACCGGTACGATTTTCAATAAGAGTAGAAATCTCACGTATAAAGCACAGCCGGTGCCGGTTTTTATGCAAGAGTTGGTGGCCGCCGGCGGCCTAATTCCCTATGTTATGAA
>JASFKF010000037.1:0-8739 GCA_050118775.1 Syntrophobacterales bacterium | reverse complement strand
TGGATGAAGACTTCTAATGGTCTGAGCTCTTGGGAATTCTTCGATCTTTTGCTGGCCGAACCGCACGTGGTGGGGACTCCTGGCTCAGGGTTCGGGCCGTCTGGTGAGGGTTATTTTCGCCTAAGTGCTTTTGGTAGCAGGGAAAAAACCGAGGAAGCAGTCCAACGCATCCGCAATAAAATATCTCCTTAGACCATTATCGGCAACAGAGACTAAACCACAAAGAGCACAAAGCACACAAAGCAAATCTAGTGTTTTTCCCTAGAATCTTCTCTGTTATCTTGGCCAAGAACCGTCGAGAACTACACCAGCCAAAAATGCTCTTTTATCTTTGTGCCCTTCGTGTCCTTTGTGGTGAATGAAAGCTGTCGTATCAGTTGCGACCTAACAGCCTAGTGGGCCGTCTTGGGAGGAACGCGGATGGCCCAGGCATCAAAGAGAGAATTGTAGCGGAGGAGAAATACCCTTCCCTCGGTGGTCTGCACTTTAAAGTAATCCAAAGCCGGCTCACTCGGGTGAAGGCCACCCTCATACCAGCGATCAAGGATTTCCTCCACTTGCCAACTACGACCTTCAAAGATAAATGCTAAAGGGCGCTCGTTGGCCCGATAGCCGCTGTAGCATTTAACCTCTGTCGGTTCATAGGGCATGGAGCACCTATTTCATCCAGGATGGGCCTTCCAGGAAAAACCAGGAAGATTAAACCACAAAGAACACGAAGGCTCAAGAGATGTGGCCGCACATCTCACAACACACATCTATTATTTGTTCGTGGTAAGAATTCCGTCAAGGCAGACTGATGTCGCTCAACCGTCGGTCGTAGAGTTTCCCGATCCCATAGTCAGACCGGCGCAGGAAACGCTCTTTGGCAGGTCCTATAATCTGCATTTCTGGATGGGCCAGCTGTACATCCAGGGCAATCTTCATCTCTTTGGTACAACCTGTGCTGTAGGTGGCGTCCTTGCCAAGCCATTCCGGTGGAACTTCCCTGCTGAGAAGTCTGAAGCTAGTCTCAATATCTTCTACGGTTTGAAATCTCCATATGTCAATTAGGCCGCTCCGCTGGACTACTTCCCACATATACATGAGGTCGTCAGCATCCATACCCGGAACGAAATGCTCGGCTGGGTTGATAATGAAACTTTTCTTGTAGGTTTCTCGCAGGTCACTCACGAAAGCTGTTAGAATCAAGACCGCGGTCTCCATCTGTCCTGGAATGCTGCCGATAATGGCGCTGTAAAAGATGACCTTTTCACCTCGACTCTTGGCGGCGGTCATTTCCCGAATGAGTGCTTGCGCCTTTTCTTTGAGATCTTGTTCTGAAAACTTGACTGCTTCGGCATGTTTGGGTTTATAGCTCACTATAACCTCTTCTCCGTCCTTCCCAAGGCGCACGTTAAAGACATCCCTGGTAAATTGGAAAGGGTTGGCAAACAGTCGTCTCCATTGCCCCTCTCCTTTAGAGATAACCACATCGGCTTCCTTGAACATTCTGGCGAAGGTCGTAGAAGTTAAGAGAAAATTAAGACGCTCGTGAGTGCCGTCGGATATGATAAAAAGTTGCGTGTCTGTCTTGAGTTTTTCCAGTAATTCTCTCTTTGAGATACTTGGGTCTTTAATAAAAGAGGCACCATCCAGTTCCTCCATCAGTACCGGGTCATTTTCCACATCGTATCTTGTTACCTTGTTAAGATAGAAACCTTCCTTGACCACCAGTATTACTTTGTGTCCCCAGCCTAGAAGAAATCGTATGATCTTCAAGTCCAAAACAATTTCACCCGCCTCATTACATAGCCAGAGGATTTTCTTGGAAGGCTCGGTGCAAGTACCGGGCGCCTCCTGCGGGCGCTGTAAGAGCCGCAACAGGGTCTCAACTCCATTGCCGCTCAAAGGCCGATGGAGAATTCTATGAAAATCTATCTTGGGCGGATCAGATCCCGAGACTCCATCTTCCCAGACCTCACGAGCAACACAAAGCTTGAGAAGTCTTTGCAGCTGAAGCTTGGCCGCTTCAGACTTTAGATCTTCCAGGCTTTCAAAACTCAGGACGGTTTGCTGGTCAATCCAGTTGAAGGTGTTCCAGAAGGTTGGCCCTGCAACCAAGTCATACACCATCTTATTCCGCTCTACTTTGGCAGGAAAATATGGGGTGTCAATTTTGCTCTTATCAATAAAAATCTTAAACAGCCTTTTTTCAAGACGAGTTGGGAGGAGGATACCGTCGTGGGTATCATGTTCGAATTTAATTCTCAGTAATTCTGTGAGAAAGGTTCTTCGAGGCTTATCTGAGATCAAATCTTGAACCAACCGCTCCACAACCTTCCAGACCTTTTGATAACGGCTATGGAGGTAAGTCTTTGATTGCCTATTTAAAATGGCCTCGAACACTTCAGTGGAGCAAGGATAGTAGACCACATCTTCGGGTAAATGGACGACGAAACGGACCTGTTCAGGCGAAGCCACCTCATCGGGTTGGGTTTCAAAATCCAGGTGGTTCTCGGTAAAAAAGTTTGTCAGCCAGGCATCATCTTTAGGGTTCCCCCGGTATTTGGCAATTAGATCACCTACAGGATACGTTTGTGTAGTGGTCTTAGAACCCATTCTTACTAACTCCGTTATTTTAGACTATGCTTAAAGGTGCAAGTTATTAGATATAAGCTCAGCAACTCAAGAAAGAGAAGGTCGTTTTTTTACACCTTATTTTAACAGAGTTTCCATCTGTAATTACTGCTTTCCATTCATTCTAATAGAGAATGCAACCTAATGTTGTCCAGTTAAAAGTCCGACCCGTGGCTATTAAATTTTCTCCTGAGAGCTTGAGCATCTAAACTTACAACATCATTGATGCACTCTTTGTGCCACGGCGAGCATCTAGGTGAGCCTTATTTTATAATATCTTGAACCCTTTTCCCCTTTCTGTTAAAGAGAGAGTACATTGTCCATCCTGAAAAGCATTACCACTCCCCACAAGAGGATATTGCCAATGGGTACAGATCGGCCGCGGAGCAGAGAAATCATGACTGATCTGTATGAGCTAACCATGGCGGCCAGCTATTTCGAACAAGACATGTTCGCTCCGGCCACCTTCAGTCTTATGGTACGAGAATACCCCCCCAAACGCTCGTACCTGGTCTGCGCTGGGCTCGATCCTCTTTTGGATTATTTGGAATCTTTCCACTTCCGCCCGGACGATCTGGAATACCTAGAAAGGACTAACCTTTTCCCCGACAGGTTCTTGCAGTTTTTGGAAACACTCCGCTTTACCGGTGAGGTGCGAGCAATTCCCGAAGGCCGCATTGCTTTCTGTGATGAGTCACTGGTTGAAATCACCGCCCCTGTTATGCAAGCTCAGCTGGTAGAAACCTTTGTCATCAATTCCATAAATCTGCCTACATTAGTTGCCACAAAGGCCTCTCGTTGTCACTATGCCGCTGGCGAGCGACGACTGGTGGATTTTTCTTTGCGCCGCACTCACGGGATGGATGCGGGCCTAATGGTGGCCAGGTCCAGTTTTATCGGTGGCTTCATCGGCACCAGCAATGTGCAGGCAGGTAAGATATACGGTCTGCCCATCTACGGCACCATGGCCCATTCTTACGTTGAGAGTTTCGACCGAGAAATCGAGTCATTCCGGGCCTTTGCCAAATCATTTCCCGATAATACCGTCTTGCTTATAGATACCTACGACACCCTGGCCGGGGCACGAAAAGCGGTGACCGTGGCTGGCGAGATGCGACAGGCCGGCCACAGTCTCAGAGCCGTGCGCTTGGATAGCGGCGATATGGTTGACCTCAGCCAGCAGGTGAGGGAAATCTTCGACGAGTCCGGCTTCCCCGAGGTTAGAATCTTTGCCAGTGGAGGCTTCGACGAATTCAAGATCCAAAAAATATTGACTACCGGCGCCATCATCGATGCATTCGGGGTGGGTACCAAAATGGGGGTATCTGCCGATGCTCCCTACCTTGATATGGCTTATAAAATGGTCATGTATAACGGCAGACCGGTATTGAAGTTGAGTAGCGGCAAGGTTTCCTTAGCGGGTCCCAAGCAGGTTTTTCGGCAACGGGATGAACAGGGTTTTTTCAAGGGGGATCTAATCGGCTTGTTAGAGGAGGAAGTGGCCGATTCTGAAACTTTGCTGGAAACAGTGATGCAAGATGGAAAAAGGTTGCTCCCCCAGGAACCTTTGCCCAAGATTCAAGAACGTTTTCGAGAGGAATTCAGTCTACTCCCGGAAATTTACAAGGACCTGGAGGGAAACCCAAACTACCCTGTGAAAATAACCCCCCGGCTCCAAGCGCTCCAGGATCAAGTCAAACAGGAAATTAGCGAAAAAGAGCTGGGACCAGGTTGATCCTTGCTTATATTTTTTATCTGAGCCTTTTGAACGGTACTCCATACACAACCGCCTAAATCCACCACACCGAGGAATGAGACCATGAAAAAAGATGAACGCTTGAGTGGTTATTATGATGAAAAGGTAGAAACTCTTCCTTGGGATGAGAAAAAACAGTTGCTGGAAAATCACTTACAGCGGGCAGTTATGACAGCTTTTCAACAAGCCCCAGCCATGCGAGAGAAATTCCAGTCAGCAGGAGTGAGCCCCACCGACATTCGCTCCTTAGAAGATCTTCAGTCACTAGCCATCACTCCTAAAGCCCAAATGCGCCAACTCCAGCAAGCTTCTCCCCCTTTTGGTGGCTTCTCGGGGGTGGCGCTGGACAAGCTTCGCCGAATCTACTCTTCTCCTGGAGCTATTTTTGACCCCGAGGGACATCAAGCCGACTACTGGAGGTTGCAAGGAGTTTTCTTCAATACCGGCTTCCGCCCAGGAGACCGTGTACTTAATACCTTCTCTTATCATTTAACCCCGGGCGGGCTCATGTGCGATGAGGCTCTGAGCGGCATTGGTTGCACCGTAGTCCCCGGTGGTGTGGGCAACACTGAAACTCAGGCTCAGCTCATGGCGGAGCTCCAGCTCACCGGTTATGTCGGAGTCCCCAGTTTTCTCCAGGCCATCATTGAAAGAGCAGAACAAGAGGGCAAGGATTTCCGCCGAGATTTTAGCTTAGAAATAGCGGTCACTGCAGGTGAGATGCTAACGGATGCAAGCCGCAGCCGGTTCGAGGAACACTATGGTATTCTCGTTCGCCAGTTCCTCGCCACCGCCGATGTAGGAGCCATCGCCTATGAGTGTGGCGAAAAGAATGGAATGCACTTCGCTGATTATCGAGTCATAGAGGTGGTTGACCCTGAAACGGGCAAGCAACTTGGAGCAGGACAAGTTGGTGAGGTAGTGGTGACTTTGCTTGAAAATCCTGTCTATCCCCTGATCCGCTTCGGCACTGGAGATCTTTCCTATTACGAGGACGGACCTTGTCCCTGTGGCCGTACTTCGCCTCGTCTTATGAAACTTGTAGGGAGGGTAGATCAGGTTACCAAAGTGCGAGGCATGTTCATCCATCCTTACCAGGTGGAAGAGGTGGTAGCTGCTTTTCCAGAGATTCAAGCGGCTCAGGCCGTAGTGGAGCGTGAACAAGACCGCGACAAACTCACCTTTTGTGCAGTGTTAGACCAAAACTCATCTCAGGAGGGATTGATCTCCCCGCTTCAGGAAAAAATCCGCACCGTGCTGAAGCTCAGAGCTGATGTGGCTTTTGTCCAAGTCAGCGACCTTCGAGAGCCCGACAAACGCATCCTGGATCTGCGGAAATGGGATTAGGCTCACATTTCCGATTGCGGATTTGGGATTTTAGATTTCGGATTTGTTAAGCTTTATAATGTATTATTTAAGTATTAGAGTTATTAATGAACAGAGAGAGAACCCATGGCAAGGCAAAAACTTCCTATCCCCCCGCACTTCAATCCTGGAAAAGTTGGCGAAGTATGGAAGGTAGCTTATCAGCAGAGGGCGGCAGATGCTAAAAAATGGGCAAAAAAACACCTACTCCAGCCCGCTTCTCAAGACAAGTTCCGGATTTCCCTGCTATTGGTTGATGTACAAAACACCTTCTGTATTCCAGACTTTGAGCTTTTTGTTGGCGGTGCTTCAGGAACGGGAGCCGTAGATGATAATCGCAGATTGTGTGAATTTATCTATGGCAATTTGGGTGTGATTACAGAAATATGCCCAACCATGGACACCCATCAGGCCATGCAGATTTTTCACTCCATTTTTCTTATAAATGACGAGGGAGAACACCCAGAACCGTATACACTCGTCACTTCGGAAGACATTGAGCAAGGTGTTTGGAAATTCAACCCTGAACTTTCATCTAGCCTGAATATCGACGAAGCATACGGCCAGGAATATTTGCGCCATTATACCCGGCAGCTGAAAGAAGGTGGCAAGTATGATCTTACCATTTGGCCATATCATGCCATGCTCGGCGGCATAGGCCATGCCCTGGTTTCAGCCGTAGAGGAAGCAGTTTTTTTCCATAGTATTGCTCGACATAGTCAGCCCGATTTCCAAGTCAAAGGAGGGAATCCCTTCACCGAAAATTACTCGGTTCTCAAACCAGAAGTTTTAGAGGACGCAACAGGAGAGCAGATCGCTGAAAAAAATGTGGGATTTATCAACAAAATTTTGGAATTTGATGCCGTTGTTATTGCCGGGCAGGCCAAAAGTCACTGTGTTGCCTGGACAATAGACGACCTGTTAAGAGAAATGCAGGTATCAGACAAAAAGCTCGCTGAGAAAGTCTATCTTTTAGAAGACTGCTCTTCTCCAGTTGTCATTCCGGGAGTTATAGATTACACCGAGCAGGCCATTGCGGCCTTTCAGAGATTCGCTGAGGCGGGAATGAAGATAGTCCGTTCAACCGATCCTATCTCAAGTTGGCCTGATATCCTACTCTGATAATTTGAGCTGTCCTTGAGCTATCACTCTTAGACTCCCCATAAAGAATTTAACTACCTGAAAATACAGTTATTTTTTCCTTTAGTGATCTAACCTTTGCAGCTATGTCAGCGGCTCTGGTTATGGCCGTAACCATTGCCACCCTTCGCGCGCCCTCGGCGAGAACTTGATCAATATTTTCCGCATTTATTCCCCCCATCACGGTAAAGGGTACTTTAATCTGCGGGCTTATTTCGCTGATTGCCTTAGGGCCCAAGGAACGTCCCACCCCATCCTTTGTCTTGGTTGGGAATATGGGACCAATGTTGACGTAGTCAGCCCCATCCTTTTCAGCCTGTAGGGCTTGTTGGAGAGAGTGGGTAGAGGCTCCAATGAGCAACTCCGGCGCCAGCTTTCTCGCTACCTGCAATGGCAAATCCTCCTGGCCTAGATGAACACCATCCGCATCAACTGCAAGGGCGATATCCACATGATCGTTGATGATGAGCAAAACCCTGCCTCTGGTGGTAATCTCTCTGAACTTCAAGGCCAGGTTGTAGAGATCCCTCTTGGGATACTCTTTCTCTCTTAGCTGAATTATTTTCGACCCTCCCTGGATCACCGCCTCCAGGACCTCCAGGTTGGACCTTCCCTCAGAAAGTCGCTCGCAGGTTACCGGATAAACATCAACCTGCTCAAATAACCGTAATCTACCTTGTCTTTTCACTTAATCGTCACCTACTAGTATAATAATCTCTGCTCATCCTAATCGATGAGATCCCTCGCCTTACGGCCATTTGCGGGAATCCTCAGAATGACACCCAAGAATGCAGTTGCCGGACGAATCCGATATAGTTAGTTTAATCTCACATTACTTAACCGCAAAGTGTTTAGTTGATATATTGGAATAAGTTGCGTAGGAAGGTCTAAAAACCAAAAAATAACTTGAAACCATGCTGATTTCCAAAGCACTGGTACTTAAATCGCTGTTTTTTTGAAAGGATAGCTTTATGGCGCGGGTAGCCCGTGTCTCCGATTTTTTGGGTCTCACCAGAAGCACAGTGGGCGTGCTTTTCATGGTGATTCTTGTGGGTATGGGAGAGCGAATGGCCGAGAGGTTTCTCCCCATTTACCTACTGGCCTTAGGGGGCGGCGCCCTGTCCATCGGGTTGCTAAACGGCATGGATAACCTGCTTTCAGCCCTCTACTCCTTTCCTGGAGGGTATCTTTCTGACCGCTTTGGCACCAAACGAGCCCTGCTCATATTCAATACTGTCGCTATGTGCGGCTTCCTGGTTGTCATCATATTTCCCGCCTGGCAGGCAGTCCTGCTTGGGGCCGTTCTTTTTATTTCCTGGTCAGCAATCTCTCTTCCCGCCACTATGAGTCTCATTGCCAAAGTGCTGCCCATGAGAAAAAGGACCATGGGAGTCAGTATGCATTCTTTGGTGCGAAGAATTCCCATGGCCCTGGGCCCTGTGCTGGGGGGTGTTTGCATTGGAATCTGGGGGGAGCGAGACGGGGTTCGGGCGGCCTTTGTTGCTGCTCTGTTGCTTTCCTTCTTAGCAATTGTCCTGCAGCAAAAGCTCATCGAAGATGAGCCAGCGAAAAAGACCGGAGACAAGTGCCTATATGTACCGGAGAAGAACCCCTTGAAACTATACCGCCTAATGGCTCCTAACCTCAGACGGCTTCTGGTGTCCGACATTCTTGTGCGTTACTGCGAGCAAATACCTTATGCCTTTGTTGTTGTCTGGTGTATGAAGACCATTTCCTCGCCTGTTTCCGCTCTTCAGTTTGGTATCCTAACCAGTATTGAGATGGCCACGGCGGTGCTCGTCTATGTGCCTGTCGCATATCTTGCTGATAAGACAACAAAAAAACCTTTCGTGGTCATG
>JASFKF010000036.1:0-8908 GCA_050118775.1 Syntrophobacterales bacterium | reverse complement strand
GAGACACAATGAAAGATTGCTTCTTTCTTTGTAAATTCCCACCATCCACCTGTCTTGTAGACTTTGTTGTTCGGTGTCTGCATTTTTTGTGGGCTAGATATTGAAAGTTTTCAAAACAGGAGAGAAACTTACATGACGCCGTATTTTTTCAGTTTCTTATGAAGGGTGCGTCTAGTGATTCCGAGTCGCCTGGCGGTTTCACTCTTGTTGCCCCCTGCCGATTCGAGGGTGTTTAGAATGGTTAGCTTCTCCACCTCCTCTAGGGGTAAATCCGCTAGCAACTCCTCCCTTGTCGGCTCCTGCTCTGAAATCCCGGTGTCTCGGAGTGAAAAGGGAAAGTCCGTTTCAGAAATATACTCGCTTCGGCAGAGAATGACGCCCCGCTCAACGGCGTTCATCAGTTCACGCACGTTTCCCGGCCAGTCATATCTAATCAGTCGATCCATGGCTTGAGGTGTGAAACCCTTGATCTGTTTGCGGTTTTTTTCGGCAAAAGTTTCCAGGAAATGCTGAACCAAAAGAGGAATGTCCTCTCTCCTTTCTCTCAGAGCAGGCACAGCCAGAGTGACGACGTTCAATCGGTAGTAGAGATCTTCCCTGAATCCTCCAGCCTCAATATCTTTTTTCAAATCCCTGTTTGTTGCTGCCAGCACCCGAACGTCCACCTTGAGAACCTCCTCACCCCCAACTCTCTGTATTTGTTTTTCCTGCAGGACTCGCAACAGCTTGGCCTGCATGGCCACTGACATCTCACTAACCTCGTCCAGGAAAATACTTCCACCGTGAGCCAGTCTGAATCTTCCCTCTTTGCGACGATCTGCGCCGGTGAACGCCCCTCGCTCGTGTCCGAAGAGTTCCGATTCCAAGAGGGTCTCAGTAATGGCAGCACAGTTGATCTGAATAAATGGTTTTTCTCGGCGCGGACTGTTCGCATGGATTGCGCTGGCGATGAGTTCTTTTCCTGTTCCAGACTCGCCGGTTATCAAAACTGTGGCTTCGGTGGGTGCCACAAGAGCAACAGTATCGAGTAACTCGAGCATTAGGCCACTGCGACCAATTATATCGCCGGTGTTTAAGCTAGCCCCAAAACGCTCTTTAAACACCCGGTTTTCAGCCTTCAACCGACTATGGTCCAGGGCCCTTTCAATGGCTAGCTTGAGCTCGTCGAAGTCCAGGGGTTTGCCTAGATAGTCGTAAGCTCCCTTTTTTAAAGCTTCCACGGCCGTCTCTACGGAAGAGTAGGCAGTCATGATAATGATGGGGATGGCTGGATTGAATTTCTTGATCTCAGGCAGGGCCTCCAACCCGGATACTTCGACCATGCGGACATCCATTAGAACCAGATCGTAGGATTTCTCGTGCACTCTTTCAATAGCCCCGGCGCCATCGTCGGTTTCTTCAACAGAAAATCCCCATCCGCCCAAAAGAGTGCGGAGCATGGTACGATGGGCTTGATCATCGTCAACCACCAATATGTTGCCCGATATCTTGGATTCAGGCACGATTTTTTTCCTCCTGCCCATCCGGCAAAGATACGATAACAGTGGTCCCTGCGCCTCTCTGGCTTCTTACCTTTATATTTCCGCCGTGAGCGTCTAAAATTTTGTGTACTATGGCAAGGCCGAGGCCGGTACCGTCTGGTTTGGTAGTAAAATAGGGATCAAAGACGCGCTCTTGGTCTGCCGGCTCTATGCCTTGGCCGTTGTCGGAGACGGTTATTGTGGTTAATTTCCTGGCTTCATCCCTGGAAACCTTAACCTGTAAAACACCACCTCCATCCATTGCCTGTAAACCATTGAGGTAGAGATTTAGGAGTACTTGATTAATTCTATCGCCATCCATGGGTACGTCGGGAAGATCATGGGGAATGTCAGCTTCTACCTCGATTCCCTTGCTGCGGGCATCTCCTTCGATGAGCTTGAGAGAGTGTTGGATCAAATCATTTAACCGCACAGGTTTGATCTTGAGGGTACTGGGGCGGGCGAATTCCAATAGTTGTCCAATAACGCGATCCAGTCTTTCCACTTCCTGAATCATGGTGGTGGCCGTGTCCCGGTCCTGAGGACTGTCTTTGAGTTTCTCCCGAAAATAGGTGGCAAACCCCTTGACTGAGCTCAAAGGGTTCCTAATTTCATGGGCTACGCCTGCGGCCAGGCTCCCCAGTGAGGCCAATCGCTTGGTTCTTTCCACCTCCTGCTGCAAGCGGCGAACCTCAACCAAATCACGAAAAATAAAAACATAGCCGAGAAAGCCTTCGTCCTCTCCATGGAGAACAGCACCGCTAACCTTCAGCGGGACTCCAGTGCCAGATGCGGTATGACACTCCAGTTCCTCCTCAACTACAGTTCCCTTGTTTTCCAAGCGCTCGGTTAGTCGCCACAGTTCCTGGGGCAAGGCCTTTGCTGCTGACTCGGCAAATACCGTAGCACTAGAAATCCCCAGGATTGACTCAGCTGTTTGGTTATAAGCGGCTACCTTGCCGTTCTCATCTGTGGCAATAAGGCCCATAGGAAGATTTTCAACGACCTGATCAGAAAAGGCTCTCACCCTAGCGAGAGCCTGACTGGCCAGCTTGTAACCTTGGGCAAGAAATAGGGAAGCTAGAACTGCCAGACCTATGAGTAACGCCCCCAAGGCCATGGCAATGGTATGACGTCTGGCCTCCACTCTCGCCGATTCCATGGCACTCATGTCCAGACCAACAAAGATATAGAGGGGAGGCCCATTTCGTTCATCCCTGAGTCTTTCCAAAGACCTTTCACTCCGGCCTCTACCGAATCCTGGCCCCCTCATCATCATGCCACGGTGGTGCATGCCACCCCAACTAGGTATACCTTTAATAGGCTTGAAGCGCTTGTAAATCTCAAAGGCTACTCTATTTTTCTCAATTTTGACCTGATGCCACCTGAGCTTATCCGATTCCACTCCAAGAACTACTTCCGATGCTGGCTCATGTTTCTTTCCAATACGGTCAGCCTCACTGTCGGCAACTGCCAATCCGTTTTCGTCGGTTACCACCAGATAAAGGATGTCTGGTTGCTTGGCTGTTTCAACAAGGAGCTGCTGGAGTTGCGCACCGCCCCAGCCCATTCCCATCATCCCTGTGCGTGCTCCAGCTTCAAAAGAGCGGATCAGGGCAGCACCCTTCTCAACCATAAGGCGAGTCATGTTCTCCTTGTCCTCCTTGATGCTTTTGTTGGCTAAAAAGAAAACAATTGGTGCCAACACTGCTAGGCCAGCCAAGATTGCCCAAGGAGTTAGGGAGAGCCAGAGATATTTTTTTTCTTCATTTTTCATCTTATTTCTTCAGTACAGCAATTAATGGACCATAGCAGGCTTGTAGGTCAAACTGCTTCGCCACTTGCTTGACTAGCCCTTTCCCAATACTTACCTGACTAATTGTAAAGGGAAAACCATGGATATTTTTTATCCACCTGCATACTTTATAACAACAAACATGGATAAAAAGTATCCACTTTAAGGTTTAAGGTCAAGGCGTGTGACTTGTTACTCTCACTTTTTGGCGTAAAATATGTGTTAAATCAGTAAGTTAATTTGATCAAGATTTTCTGGCATGCACATTGCCATAAGGATAAGCCAAGAGCGATAAATCTTGATCAATTAATGGAGGTTAAAAAAATGAGAAAGGCTTTGATGACACTGGGTATTCTGTTCATGGTTGGCATGCTAGCGGCTCCTGTTTTCGCTAACCGTTGGGGCAAGGGCGGTTATGGAGCTCAAAGGGGCCCCGGCTACGGACCTTGCTGGGTTGAAGGGGGAGATATAAGCGAGAGTCAGCAGGCAGAACTGGACAAGCTCCACGAGAATTTTGTTAACGACACAGCCAAGCTCAGAGAGGAAATCTGGAACAAGTCTGCGGAACTCGACACCCTTATGAATTCGGCCAACCCGGATGCCAACAAAGTTAAGACCCTACAGAGGGAGATCAGCGATCTCAAAACCAAAATGGCCGATAAGCGGCTAGATTTTGAGCTCGAAGCCCGCAAGATCGCGCCCAATGCCCGATTTGGTCGAGGATACGGCAAGGGATACGGCAAAGGTTCTGGCCGAGGATACGGTATGGGACCTCATCATGGACCGTATGGTGGCCACGGCCCCCGATACGGTCGCGGCTACGGTCCCTGCTGGCAATAAACTGAAAAGATCTTTTGAGGGTCAGCCCTTGACATTGGACATTCTTGATGTCCAATGTCAAGGGCTGACCCCTACATTTTTTATTTCTTACCCTCTGATTTTGCAGGAATAGCAGCGTACCCAATCCCTCTCCCTGAAAAGGGGAGAGGGATAATTTTGTTTGTGACCTATTAGGCACGGTGGCCGTACTTTTGGTCCACCAGCTCTATGACCTCGGGTACGGTATAGCCTTCAGCAAGTTTGGTTCGGATGAAGCTTTTCTCCTCCACCGCTCCCTTTGGCATGTCGCATTGGCACTCTGCTAATGGAAGCTCTCCACAGCCGCCGCAAGCACATTTGAAATTCAATGCAACTTGAAGGACCTGGTCTTCAACAGAATTTGTGGCCAAGGTCGTGGCTGTTGGTACCAAAGTTTTTGGCTGTATGGTGATCGGCTGTCCTGTTGTGGACTGGATTGGTGTGATTGATCTTACATTATCATTGGGAGAAAACATGGTCTGCGCTGATACGCCAACCAGTAAAGCCACGGCAACTATGGTCGTAATCATCCAAACATTAATCTTTTTCTGCTGAACAGGTTGCTGCTTTGTTTGTTGTGGTAGTCTCTTTTTCTTTTTTGCCATTGTTTTTTACTCCGCTCGCTCCGAAATATTGTTAACAGATGGGCCAAACCCATCCTAGGTTTTCCATCACTCCATTACTCCAATGCTCCAACACTCCAAATTTCCTCCTGATCCGTTGATGGGAACATCTTCCACTAAGAGACCATCTGAAATCCGCAACAATCTTCGAGCGTACCCGGCACATTCAGGGCTGTGGGTCACCATAACGATGGTTGTTCCGTCTTGGTTGAGGCTACGAAGTAGATCCATTACCTCTCGACTCGTTTTGCTGTCGAGGTTTCCCGACGGTTCATCTGCGAGGAGGATTGGTGGTTCATTCACTATGGCGCGGGCAATGGCAACGCGCTCCTGTTCGCCACCAGATACTTGGCTTGGTAAGCGGTGAGCCTTACCATCAAGACCCACCCTGGACAGAGCATCCTCTGCCATGGACCGCTTTGTTCTTCCATTCGTTTTCACCGTTACGAGCGGAACCATGACATTCTCCAGGATGGTAAGGTAGGGAACAAGGTGGAAACTCTGGAAGACAAAGCCCAAAAATTCCCTGCGAAAATCGGCCCTTTGATCTTGTCCCAGTTGGTAGACCTTGAGGCCATCTACCGAGTAATGGCCTGACGTGGGAGTGTTCAGTCCACCCATCATAGATAGGAGGGTGGATTTGCCCGATCCCGACTCTCCCATCACTGCCACAAACTCACCCATTTGAATGCGGAAACTCATACCGCCCACAGCAATAACCGCAGCATCACCAGTACCATATTGCTTAATTAGGTTTTCCACTTGAATGTAACTCATGGTTTTTCTCCACTACTACAACGTCCGAAGTGCTTCAGTAGGATCGATTTGCGCCGCCAGAAGTGCCGGGTAAACACTTGAGGCCAAACCCATAATTACGGCCGCCGCAAATGCCCCAGCTGCCAGGACCGGATCGAAAATCACCCCCATACCTGTGCTACCGGTGAAAAAGGGAAGGGCCAGTTTGGTGGACCCGAAGCCTATGAGGTAGCCTAGAATTCCAGCCATGGCGGAAATTATCCCCGCTTCCAGGAGAACTATTCGGATCACGTGGCTCCGCCGAAATCCCATTGCCCGGAAAATACCAATCTCGGAAGTCCTCTCTCTCACGCTTCCCATCATGGTCACCAGCACTACAAGACTGCCCACCAGCAGCAGTACAGCCGTTACTCCGTAAGAGAACTTTCTGAAATAGTCCAGAGTCTCCATGCGGCTCTGTACCACCTGCTGAATTGCCATAACCTTGGTGTCAGGAAGAGCCCCAGATATTTGCCTCACCATGTCTTCAATAGGGCAGGCATTGCAAAGGGCTGCCACCTCGACCATGGAAATCCGACCTTCTTTGTGCAGAAGCGACTGGGCAGTATCGAGGCGGGCGAAGACGAGCTGGTCATCCTGAGACCCAGTGGGGGCAAGTATACCGGACACTTGGAGTTCGCTGCCGTTCACCTTGAAGTAATCACCGGTTTCCAGGGCCAAAATGCGAGCTGCTTCGGATCCCAGAAGAACGTCAAAAGCGCCTGGAACCGCGCCCCCTATTTTCCACCAGGGCTTCAAAATCTTTGCAGCCTGAAAGTCAACCCCGGCAAGAAGCACTTTGCGCTCTTTCACTTCCACGGCACCTAAAACCGTCGGCCCCATGGCGGATACATTGGCGGCGTTTTTTATGGCTTTGACCCTGGAGAGATCAGCCTGGCGAATTTCCTGCATTTCAAAGGAAACGGGTCCCAGGGAGAGTCCCCCGTAGGTAAGGGAGAGATTTTCAGTTCTCGGCAGTATGAGAATGTTGGCGCCGTACTCCTCCAGTTTCTGCTGGATGTCGCGGTTCATCGCTTCGATCAACCCCAAGAGTGCCACTGCCGTGGAAACCGCTATGAGTAGCCCGGCGAGAACAAAACCAGCCTTGGCCTTACGCCTCCTGATGTTGCGCAGAGCAATGTCTTTAAGTGTCATGCTCAGCTCCTCTTGGAGAAGTCAAAGTACTGGCTTCCCTGGACTATGTCGGCAATCTTTATAACCAGTTTGTCACCCACAACCGTCCGGTTCAAAGGTGCCGGGTTGCAGCCACCTTTTATTTCGTTAACCTTGACGGAGGCAAATCGCTGGCCGCAATTACGGCACACCATGAAGTCGCCATCCTGCTGATATCCTTTCCCTTCACGCCAGCAAACGTCGCAGGCGTCATAGGCCGCCCTGATTACCCCGTCTGAGCTCTTGAGAATGAAAAAGCGCACAGTGATACCATTGCCTGTGGGATACTGAAAATATTGGGCCTTGCCATCAGCGAAAGCTTGCACCGGGAAGGATACCTCGGTGGCTGTGACTTCAGGTTGAATGGCAGGTGTTCGGGCCTGGGACTTGCTGTCAAAACCGTCCTGAAACAGGTAAAAGGCCAAACCTCCTATCACCACCACCGCCACGACGAGTAAGGTTCGAAGAGGCGACTGACTCTTTGTCTCGGTTTTGAGGATGGCTTCCTTTTTGGAAGCACTTTTTTCCGCCACATTATTTTTCTTATTCTTCTTGCTCATGACAAACTCCTTAGAATACTGGGTAAGCTCTTGACATGGGACATTTTAATTTTGTCATCATGACTGAGCCGATTGATTAGGATGCCTGCGAGACGTGGCCCTCGGGGTTAGAAAGGTCATATGGCAAGGGCCGACCCCTAAATGGGGAAAATAGCCAACGGCAATGGAGATGCATCGGATGGAAAGGGAAGTATCAAATCAAGAAGGTTTCGGTGCGAAGGTAGATTGGTACGCCTGGCCCCCTGATTTGGGGACTCCTTGTAGCGGCCAAAAGGGAACGGAATTGAGGCAGGATAAACTTGTTGTTTGTAGATGCAGCAATCTTGCCCGTGGCAGGGCTCAAATTCGGTACCACAGCGGAAGGAGCATAGTCCTTGAACTCAGAGCTGGATTCCAGCTTGCGGGGGCAAGGAGCGGTTTCGAGCCCAGAGCAGCAATCAGCAACAAAATCGGCCGGCGGAGCCTTGACTCTGCTATGAGACCGATTAATTCCGGGCTCTACACAGCACTTGGCCGTACACCTGGGGTTGGCAGGAGCAAGACCTGCAGTGAGCAAGGAAACTGCGATTACCAGTGTTATTAGCTTACCAAATGATTGTCGCAACAAAGGGATTAGTCTCCCCAGATTCTATTGCCTACTATTTTAATCGGAAAGAAAGTGAAAGGCAACATTTATTGCATGGGGCATAGTAACAATTAGTAATCAGATAAAGATACAGATCGTTAGAAAGTCACTTTCGCCAAGATTAGGGATTCTTGCAAACATGCGATTCTTCTGTTAATAAATCTAGGCGGGCGGGTTCCCGCCCGCAACACTAATTGGCGAGGTTATTCATGGACTTTCTTGAGTTGGCGAGAAAAAGATATAGTGTGCGATCTTACAAAAGAGATCCGGTGGACAAAGGAAAGCTAAAGCGAATTCTCGAGGCTGCGCGGTTGGCACCAACAGCGGTGAATATCCAACCCTTCCAATTGCTTGTCATCCACACGGCAGGTCGCGAAGCCGAATTGTTACAGATTTACAATAAAAAATGGTTTGTCCAAGCCCCGATGGTTGTCTGTGCTTGCGGTATTCCCGGAAAGAACTGGGTAAGGAAAGACGGTAAGAATTATAACGACGTGGATGTGGCCATTGTCATGGATCATTTGATTTTGGCTGCTACCGACGAGGGACTTGGGACCTGCTGGATCGGGGCTTTTAATCCTGGGGCTGCGAAGGAGGTTTTAGGGTTGCCTGAAGGGGTCGAGCCCATCGCCTTTACTCCCCTCGGCTATGCAGCTGATCGTCCACCGGTCAAAAAAAGAAAACCGCTGCCGGAGCTAGTAAGATATGAGAAATGGTAATTTTGGTAAGCGGTAAACCGTGAACAGTTAGCAGAGAAAAGTAAGTTATTGACAGGTTATAAGGTTTATTGAACCGCTTACCGCTTACTGCTGACCGCTCACCCCAGGATACGAAGCTACAGTGATCGGAGAGAATAATGGTTGGTTATGATTTGAAGTCGTTGTTGGAAAAATTGAGGGAAAAGAGGCCTTTGGTCCACAACATAACAAATTACGTGGTCATGAACTTCACTGCCAACA
>JASFKF010000035.1:0-8920 GCA_050118775.1 Syntrophobacterales bacterium | reverse complement strand
ACCATCTTTTGACTCCGACTCCGATGAAAGAGAGAAGCCCAGTTGGCGTGAAATCGACCGGAAACGAGATCGCAGTCGCCACGTAAGCCGCGATGATCGCAGCAGAAAGGAGAAGTCCATCCGTTCCACCTGGGCCAAGGAGAAATACTTGAAGGAGGTGGACAAGTTCTTCACTGGTAAAAAAGGGGGTAAAGAGCACAAGGCTGCTTTGAATGCAATCCACCGCAACTATGGAACCAGCAAGTTTGCCAGTTCGGTTAAGAAATATCTCCACGAATATGGGATCCCCGACGACTGGAGCACCTTAATGCTTCTGTTGGATTATAAGGATGACGAGGTGCTGGTGCAGGTCATAGAGGTGATGAAGGTTCTGGTGGTGGAACGATCGGCCATGGAAAGACATGGTTTCAAGGACAAGCTAGAAATCCTTTCTTTTACTGCCTCGAGCTCGCAGATCATTTCTTTGGTCGAAAATGTTTTAAAGGAATTGTAGGAAACCATGTCAGAAAAAGAGGCTACACTTTACCTCATCGACGGCAGCGCTTATATCTACAGGGCCTTTTACGCTGTCCGTCATTTGAGTACCTCCTCAGGAGTTCCCACCAACGCGGTCTTCGGGTTTATTGGCATGCTCAATAAAATCCTTAGGGAGAAGGGGCCCAGCCACATGGCTATTGCCCTTGATGCCCCGGGACCAACCTTCCGCCACGATCTCAGCCCCGATTACAAGGCAACTCGTCCTAAAATGCCGGAGGACTTGGCCAAGCAGATTCCCTTCATAAAAAGACTGATAGAGGCTTTCGGCATACCTAGTATAGAGATTCCCGGGTATGAAGCCGATGACATCATTGGTACTCTTGCGGCCTGGGCCAGCGGGCAGGGCGCAAAAGTGGTAATTGTCTCAGGGGATAAGGATCTGCTGCAACTGGTGACGCCACAAGTGCAAATGTGGGACACTATGAAAGATGAAGTTTTTGGACCAGCGGATGTGGAAGAAAAATTCGGAGTTCCCCCTGCCCAAGTGGTTGAAGTAATGGGGTTGGCTGGAGACAGCAGTGATAACATTCCTGGGGTGCCTGGAGTTGGTCCAAAGACAGCTCAACGGCTGATAAAAGAATTCGGCAGTGTTGATAACTTACTAGCCAAATTGGAGAAGATCCCCAGAGAAAAAGAACGTGAGAAACTGAAAGCTCACGCTGAGCAGGCCACAATGTCACGGGAACTGGTCGAGATTAAATGCGATGTCCCCATAGCAAAAGACTGGGAGCAATTTGAGCTGGGCCAAAGTGATCGGCAGAGTCTGGTTGCCCTATACCGGGAGCTGGAATTTAAAAAATTCCTCCAGCAAATGGAGGAGGAAAAAGACACCCAAGAGTCCGAAACGATCAGGACTGACTATAAACTCGTTACCTCCCTTGAAGCACTGGAAAAGATACTTTCTCGGGCTTTAAAGACCCAACAGGTCGCTATAAGTTTGATGATTGCAGAGGGGAATGCTCTCGGCTCTGAACTTATAGGTCTAGCTCTAGCCTGGGAAGGGGAAAGGGGTTGTCACTACTTTCCCCTTGGTCAGGTTTCTAGGTCTAGTCCCCCTCAATTGTCCGGTCATTCAGCAGTAAAGTTGCTAGCCCCACTCCTTGCTGATCCCCATGTCGACAAAGTTATCCACAATAGCAAAAGGGCTTGGATTAACTTCAAAAGGCTAAACATTGAGCTCTCTGGCATCCGCTTCGACCCAATGTTGGCTGCCTATGTGTTGGACCCAGGCAAGAGGGTGCAGGACTTGGAGGCCATAGCAAAAGAATACCTCAACAAGTCACTGTCTTCTTACGATGATCTAGTGGGAACCGGCAGAAATAAGCGAGCCTTGGCCGATCTGCCGGTGGAGCGACTGCTGGCCTATGCCGGCGATCAGGCTGTTTATTCCCTGCAACTTGCCACCGCTCTAGAAGAAAAAATCAAGGCTGCCAACCAGACCACACTATTTAGAGAAATCGAAATTCCCCTCGTCCGGGTGCTGGCTCGTATGGAAATGAAGGGGGTAAAGATAGATGCGGAGCGATTAAAGAATCTTGATAGGGACTTTAGCGCTCGCCTAGAGGAGATGGTGGAGAAGATTTTCGATCTGGCTGGGGAGAGCTTTAACATAAATTCCCCGCAACAATTGGGACGAATTCTTTTTGACAAATTGGCTTTGCCCCTAGGAAAGAAAACAAAGACTGGTTACTCCACCTCCATGAATGTACTTACATCACTTGCACCTTACCATACCCTGCCAAGGGAAGTGCTCAATTACAGAAGTCTCGCAAAGCTAAAGAATACCTATGTTGACACTCTACCGAGAATGGTAAACCGAGATACCGGGCGAGTACATACGTCCTACAACCAGACCGGTACAGTGACGGGCAGACTGAGCTCTAGCGAACCGAACCTTCAAAATATACCCGTCCGTACTGAAGAGGGGAGAGAAATCCGTCGCGCCTTTGTGGCTGACCCAGGTCATATGCTGATTTCAGCAGACTATTCTCAGATTGAACTGAGGATCCTAGGTCATTATTCCAAAGACGAGGCATTAATTGACGCCTTCCAGAAAGGTGAGGACGTCCACCTCAGTACTGCGGCGGAGATTTTTGAGGTGGAACCCCACCAGGTTAGCGCCGAAATGAGGAGGCAGGCAAAGACCATCAACTTCGGCATCATCTATGGCATGAGCGCATTCAGACTCGCCAAGGATCTAGGTATTCCGCAAAAGAAAGGGAGGCAGATAATAGAACGTTATTTTGACAGGTACAGGGGAGTTCGTTCATATATGGAGGAGACCCCGAAGCTGGCCCGGAAACAGGGATTTGTCACAACCCTGTTAAATCGCAAAAGATTCCTTCCAGATCTGAAGAGCCGCAATCACAATGTTAGACAGTTTGCTGAACGAACCGCCATAAATACGCCCATACAGGGCAGTGCTGCAGATATAATCAAAATGGCCATGATTCGCATTGACGCTGAGTTGGAAAGAAAATCGCTGCCTGCCAGAATGATCATGCAGGTCCATGATGAGTTGGTTTTTGAAGTGGAAGCCAGCAGTGCTCGAGATGTGGCGACTCTGGTGCAGCACGAGATGGAATCAGTTGCGTCTTTATCAGTGCCTTTGATGGTGGAGGTAGGAATTGGAGCTAATTGGAATGAAGCGCATTAGAGAGATATGTGATGTGGGATATGAGATGTGAGATGCCAAAAGACTGTTGACAATGTTGAATCTCACATCCCAATATATAGAGTAAAGTTGACAATTAGGTAAGGGAGGATAATAATAGGACTGTAGACGCGAGCTTGCTAGGGGCAGGCACAGAAACTGCGTCCACGGAGCGCCGCGCCACTTAATAAAAAGACGGCTAGGCACGCAGGGACGTGCCCCAGTAGGAGTCGCTCCTTCCGGAGTTCTTCTGGACTGACAGCGACCCCGACACCGCGAGAGCCCCTGCCCTCTTGGGTGTCCGTACAGTGGCTGGGTAGTGCTCAGCATTCACTCGCAGATCTGAGCACGAGAGTCATGCGGGTTAGGCCCGACCAGAATAATGCAACCAGGCCACCTGGCGGGCGACAAACTGTCTGGTATTTTGGACGGCTATCAGTTTCTGTGCCTGTCCCTGGTCAGCTCAAAAAAAACCACCCGCCATGGGGTGGTTACTTTAATCTGCCTCTAACTACACTCAAAGATAGTTAAGGGGTTTTTTTATTGATCAGTATCTCACTCTTTAATAGGTTCAGGATTTCTCTTCCTTTTTGAGCTTCCCTAACTCCGACTTAAGTTGTTCAACTTCTTCCTTATACTTTTCAGCCTCTTCTTTGTACTTGGGGGTTTCATCGGTGTCCAGCGTTGATGAAAACTCATCCTCTCTCTTGCTGAAATAAGGAAGCTTGTCTTTTACCTCGTCAAAGCCAAGGTAGGCGGCAATAATACCACCAAACAACAGCATTATAGGCAGGCCCCCTGCGACCAGCAACAGGAATGCATCCCACCAAACAAGCAAGAGTATGACCCCCAGTACAGCTGCAACAATCCCACCGACAAACACCGCCATGCTATTTCCTCCTTATTGTAAATAACACGAAATTTACCGGCCACAGAAAGGGAGCGTTAAAAACCGCTCATTCCATACTGACGGCACAAAAACTCCCCCCGTATACCATGAGCACCGTGGGATTGCAAGACAATTTTGCCTCCTTCAAGAGGGACATTATTAATTAGCTTGTCCAATAATGAAACTCTCCACTTTGGAGCCCTAATCGGTACACGGTAAAAGTCCATTTTTTTGGAAAAACCCTTTACAAGTAAAGCTTTTCTCTATACAATCAGTACACTTTTAGACCTGATTCGGTTCAGCTGTGGATCAGGTATTTGTTGGAATCGGTGGTTGTCTAAATTAAATGTTTGAACTCAAGGAATAAGGGTGGTGCTTATGGCTAAACCATCAAAAAAAGGTGCAAAATCGGAAGCCGAAGTTGCGGCAGAGGCCCAGAGAAAAAAAGAAATCCTTGATAAGGTGGCCCAGTCCAACCTACCCACCAAGACAATTTTGAAGGAGTTGGGCATTTCCAGGTCCACCTATTACAGTTGGCTCAAGCGTTACGAAGAGGATGGAGAGGAGGGACTACTGGACAGTCGCTCCCTGGCTCAACCAAGTGAGGAAAAAGTAGAAGTCGCCCCTCCGGCCGAAGAGGCCGAATCCCCGCCTCCAGTGCAGGAGGAACCGATGGATGTTGCGGTGGAGAAACCCCCGGAACCGGTAGCCGAAGAAATTAGACCGGAAGAGCCCAAACCTCCCGTGGAAGATGAACCCAAGGTGAAACCTCCAGGGCCAGTTACCCCGCCATTGGCGAAGGAGCCCAAGGCAGAGGAAAAGGTGAGCAGACCAGCTCCAACTCCTCCATTTAGCGGAGGTGAATCTAAAAAGGGTTTTGGCGGCTATGCCTTAATCGCTGTATTGCTCCTGGCAATAGGGTTGCTAGTGAGCATTAGTTTGAGCAATTACAATACTTATAAGCTAGTGAAGAATAGCAATAGCCTCACACTATGGAAGGGCAAATTTGCTCCCCGTGGTTTTGACCTGGTGGAATCCTTCGAGCCGGTAGTGGTGGGGGATAGTGACGTTAGCGGTTTGACCAACAAGCTTTACACTGGCAAGGCTGCTGTTTATAAAGCCATCTTTGCTTTCTATATGGACCAAGTGACCGGAGAAACTGCCAAAGGTGATAAGGCAGACATGAGCATGATTAGCCTGCTCCTTGATAGGGCAGAGAATTTTATGGACGGCAACGGTAAGGCAGAACAGGGTCTGGCCGCTATGCGTTTCAACTTAGCCCAACAACGAGTTGCCATGGCCGAATTGGGGTTGCAAAAGGCTTATCAAAAGGCACTGCCTATTTATCAGGAAGCGCTTAAAGCTGGATTAGCAGATAGAGGTATGTTAGAGGCCAAAGTAGAAACCATGGAAAAAACATTGGGTCTGGTTCAGGCTCCAGCACCAGCCGAAGAATCTGAGACCGCCCCCGCGCCGGAAACAATAGCTGAGGAACCTGAGACCACGGCCACCCAAGAAGAAAAACCAGCTGAAGTAGTTGTGGCTCCTGAAGAGGAGGTCAAACAGGGAGAGACTGAAGTTGCGGTTGAACCGGCTGCCGAAGCCGACGAGAGTGTAAAAGAGGAAAGTGAAACCGAAGGTGCTAGCGAGCCAGTCATAGAAGAGGAGACAACCGAGAAACCCAGCGGTTTTATGGAGTGGCTGAAATCAAAACGCTCCCAGTTGTAGACTCGAAACCTCAGGGAGACCGCGGGAAACTCGTGTGCCTCCTTTATTTGATAGTACCTATAGGGCTCAGTGACTCAGGTGCATTAGATACAATCTGTCCAATATTTTCCTAATAGCCTGCATAAACAACACTGAAAGCTGGATTTAATTGCGGGGCGCTAACCGGAAGTCGAGTTCCGGGAAGCGCCCCTTTCCATTTTAGATTTGAGATTGCGGATTGTGGGTTTGGGAGGGCATAGGGCATAGAGCATAGAGCGATTTCGGATTGCGAATTGCGGATTTAAAAATCAGTGTTAAACATATTTTAACTCTACGCCCTATGCTCTATGCCCCATGCCCTGGGCCTTTCGTCTCTCTGCAATCTACAATCTTCAATCTACAGTCTGCAATGTTGAAAGGCTTTTCTTTTTGGGATATTTTGGGGACTGATTCCTGGGGATAATTCTCTAGAGAGCAAGATCTCATGATCGATAATCTCAACCATACAATTCAAAGACCTAGTCGCTACCTGGGCAATGAGATCAATGTGCCGCGAAAGGATTGGGCCAATAGTAAGGTGAGGCTGGCACTGGCCTTTCCTGACGTTTACGAGGTGGGTATGTCTCACCTCGGGATTTTGTTGCTTTACAACATTCTCAACCAGCAAGACTGGATAGGGGCTGAGCGAGTTTTTGCTCCCTGGTCTGATATGGAAGCTAGGCTTCGGGCTAGTGGCAAACCCCTGGTCAGCCTGGAATCGGCTACCCCACTCGCTCTCTTCGATCTGGTGGGCTTCAGTCTCCAATATGAGTTGAGCTACACCAATGTGCTCACCATGCTTGAACTGGGGGGCATCCCTAAGCTTTCAGAATCTCGGGGGAGCGAGTCGCCATTAATTATAGCTGGTGGTCCCAATGCCTTTAATCCAGAGCCAGTGGCACCTTTTTTTGACGCAATAGTTCTTGGAGATGGAGAGGAAGTCATCCTGGAGATCGCCACGCTCATTAGAGATTGGAAAAGGCTGGGTGGGGAGAGGAAGGATCTTCTGCGATCCCTCTCTGAGATTGAAGGAATCTACGTGCCGCAATTCTTCGAGCCACTATACGACAGCAGGGGCCGCATCGCCGAAATAAAACCCAGCCTTCCAGGTACAGCAAAGGTGCGAAAACGTATTGTCCCAAGGTTGGAGTTGAGCCAACAACCGAGTCGTCCCTTGGTTCCTTGCACCCGAATTATTCATGACAGGCTGAGTCTGGAACTGGCTCGGGGCTGTACGCGGGGCTGTCGTTTCTGTCAAGCCGGTTTTATCTATAGGCCAGTGCGAGAAAGATCGCCCTGGGATATTCTAGGGGCTGCGGAGGAAGGTCTTGCCAGTACAGGTCATGATGAATTGTCTTTATTGGCCCTCAGTGTGGGCGATTACGGCGACATTCAAGGGTTGCTCCAGACCCTTATGCGTCATCACCGGAACGGCCAGGTGGCCATCTCTTTGCCAAGTCTTAGAGTGGGAACCCTCGATGAGAAGATGATCGAAGCAATCAAGCAGGTGCGCAAGACCGGCTTCACCCTAGCACCGGAAGCGGGTAGTGAGCGTCTACGCCGCGTCATCAATAAAACCATAACTGAGAACGACCTGCTGGATGGGGTGCGAAAAGTGTATTCTGCCGGCTGGCCGCTCATTAAGCTCTATTTCATGATGGGTCTGCCCACTGAAAAATCTCAAGACCGTTGGGCATTGGTAGATCTTGCCATGAAAGTTTGGCAAGAGGCGGCCAGGCAGAGACCGCGTCGGAGATTGCATGTCAGTGTCTCTACTTTTGTCCCGAAGCCGCACACCCCCTTTCAATGGGAAGCGCAGCTTAGTCTCGAGGAAATTGAACAAAATCTCGCTTTTTTCAAGAAACATTTGCGAAAAAAAGGATTGCATTTCAAGTGGCACAACCCGTGGCAGAGTGTCCTGGAGGGAGTGTTCTCAAGGGGAGACCGAAGGTTGGCAGAGGTAATCCTGAGGGCTCAGGAGTTAGGTTGTCGTTTCGACGGCTGGAGTGACCAGTTGCGGGTTGATCTCTGGCAGCAGGCTTTTGCGGCGGCAGGAATTGATCCCTTGAGGTGCGGGCAAAGGTCGAGAGATTTTGATGAGGTTCTTCCCTGGTCTCATCTGGATTGCGGTGTAAACAAGGGTTATCTTTGGGAGGAATATGAGCGAGCCTTGAGCGAAGAGTTAACCACCGATTGCAGGACTCAGGGCTGCAATGATTGTGGTGTCTGTGATCACAAAACAGTTCGGATGGAACTTCACCTCCAAGAGTTAGAGGAACAGGGTGGGAGCGTAAGAGCTGAAGAGAAAAAGGAAGAGAGCTTTGGCTATCGGCTAGTATTTTCAAAGTTTGGCAGGGGACGCTTCCTGAGCCATTTAGAGATGGCAACAGCCTTCCAGCGGGCGATGCGACGAGCTAAGCTGCCACTGGCCTACACCCAAGGATATCACCCATCGCCTAAAGTCTCCTTTGGGGATGCACTGCCACTCGGCCTAGAGAGCCAGGCAGAGGAGATGAAATTGATATTGCACCAGCCTTTGCTTCCTTCAGAGATTGGCAAACGGTTGAATTCAAAGCTGCCATCCGGCTTGAAAATACTGGAGGTGGCCGGGGAAGATAAAGATACTAGACAAATGACTCCTAGAGTGGTTACATACGAAGCCAACTTAAAGAGTAGTGTTTGGCCCATAGAGGGGTTCCACCGGTTCCAGCGCCAATCCCTGGAACCCCTAAGGCAGAGATCCAAAAGAGGCGAGACTGTCATCCAGTTGTCAGAGAGACTCCTCAGTCTCGAGTCCTTGGATTCCTGCAGTATTCGACTAGCCTTTACTCAAGGGCGAAATGATAATATACGAGTCCGGGACCTGTTGATGCACATATTTGAGCTGTCCAAAGAAGAAATATTGGACGCGCGCATTGTGAAGATTTCTATGGAAGGATGACACTTTGTCCACTGATTTGATCATTAACGTAACTCATTATGAGACGCGGGTTGCACTCATAGAAAATGGCACGGTCTCTGAGCTTTTTATAGAACGTTCAGGCGAGCGTAGTATTGCCGGCAATATTTATAAAGGGAGAGTCGTCCGGGTGCTG
>JASFKF010000034.1:0-8939 GCA_050118775.1 Syntrophobacterales bacterium | reverse complement strand
GAACATTTGCCTACGCTACTCGGCTGGCCACGCAATTGCAGGCAGAACTTGTTGTGGCCAATGTCATTAACATCAAAGATGTTCAAGCTATTGGTTCCATTCAATCCATGGGGTACTCAATAAGCGCTGAGGATTACGTGAAAGGTGTCAAAGAAGAGCGGCGGGCAGAGCTCGATAAAATGATAGCTGATTCCGGGTTACCCAAAGAGAAAATAAAGATTATCTTCAAGGTGGGCCATCCCTTTGAAGAGCTATTGAAAATTACCAAGGAAGAGAAAGTCGATATGGTGGTCATGGGAGCCAAAGGGCGGAGCAATATTGAACATCTGTTAGTGGGTTCGGTGGCGGACAAAATGTTCCGGCATTCACCGGTGACCGTGGCTTCTTACCGCAGAAGATAGCATGCCGAAAGTCCCGATCCAACCAGTATAGCTGGATAGGGGACCCTTAAGACACTCCTGGGAAATTATAGTCGCAAGGCCCATCGAAGACTCTAAAACCGACAAAAGGTTTAGTAATGCTGCAAAAACTTAAGATAAAAGAGGGACTGAAAACTGCCGAAGAGCTGCTGAAGGAAGAAACGGGTGATGTACGCACCCTACGTCCCCTTGAAAATATACTGGTTTCAATAATAGCCATTTCCTGGGCTCTCTTTCAACTGGCACTTCCCAGCGTGCTGGTAATTGACAGCACCCAAGAAAGGGCTATCCATCTTGCTTTTGCCATATCACTCCTCTTCCTACTAATGCCGGCTCTCAAACGGCCGAGAAAATACCTCGGCTATCTTTCGGTTACCAACCGTATACCTATTGCGGACTATATCTTTGCCCTCTTAGGAGCTTTTACAGCCCTTTACCTGGCGATCTTCTACGAATCACTCGCCATGCGGGCCGGATCGCCCATCACCCTCGACCTGATTTCCGGAAGTATCCTGGTCATACTGCTCCTTGAAGCCACCCGGAGAATTATCGGGCCGGCCCTGTCTGTCATTGCCGTGGGCTTTACCCTCTATGCCTTCCTCGGCCCATATATGCCGGCAATTCTGGCATTCAAAGGGGTTTCACTGAGCAAATACCTGAGCAACATCACCCTTTCCACGGAAGGAATATACGGTATTCCTCTCGGGGTGTCCTCGGCAATCGTCTATCTTTTTGTCCTTTTGGGTGCTCTACTGGATAAGGCGGGCGCCGGAAGGTTTTTCACCAACCTTGCTCTCTCCTTTCTTGGTAGATTCAAAGGAGGAGCGGCAAAGGCCGCCATTATGGCCAGCGGGGCCACCGGACTCGTTTCCGGCTCCAGCATTGCCAATATTGTTACCACCGGGCCTTTTACCATCCCCTTGATGAAGAAGATCGGTTATCCGCCAAAGAAGGCGGCTGCGGTGGAGGTTGCCGCCAGCACCGATGGGCAGTTGATGCCTCCCATAATGGGGGCGGCGGCCTTTATCATCGCCGAGTATGTAAACGTGCCTTACATAGAGGTGGTAAAGGCAGCAGCCATTCCTGCTTTCGCTTCCTATTTCGGGCTTTTTTGCATAGCACACCTCGAAGCATCCAAGCTGGGCATTGAAGGACTTCCCCCTGAAGATATTCCTAGCTTTACTGGCACCCTGAAAACAGGCGTCCATTATTTGATCCCACTAGGTGTCCTGCTCTGGGAACTGGTGTATCTCAGGCACTCTCCGGAACTTGCTGCTTTCAGAGCAATACTGCTTTTGTTTGTGGTCATTTTCTACCAGGAAATACGAAAGGCGATCAGTGACAAGAGGGGGGTTGGATCCGGCATAGCAGAGAGTGTTCGAATTATCATGAACGGTTTCATTCAAGGCTCGAAAAACATGATGTCCGTGGCCTTGGCATGTGCCTCAGCCGGAATCATAGTCGGTGTGGTCAATATGGGATTAGGGGGCATGATAGCTTATGTGGTAGAAGTCCTCTCCGCGGGAAACATCTTTCTCCTGCTGTTTATCACAGCCATTGCCAGTCTGGTAATTGGCATGGGCCTTCCCACCACAGCCACATATATCGTCATGGCATCTCTGACGGCTCCGATCATTGTCAATGTTGGTTCTCTTTTTGATTTTATTATTCCTCTTATGGCCGCTCACCTGTTTTGTTTCTATTTCGGCATCTTGGCTGACGACACTCCACCCGTGGGTCTGGCTGCTTATGCTGCTGCGGCCATAGCGGAGTCTGACCCGATTCCTACCGGTATTCAAGGATTTTTGTACGACATCCGAACTTCTTGTATTGCCTTCATGTTTGTCTTCAATCCGGAATTGATCCTTCACAACATCAATAACTGGCCTCAGGCCATCCTCATATTCGTTATGGCCCTCATCGGCATGTCCTCATTTGAATGTTTTGCCCAAGGGTGGTGTTTGACCAAAAATAAATTGTATGACATTCCTTTCTTTCTGGCAGCATGGTTTACCCTCTTTCACCCGGGGGGCGTTGCTACCCTTTTCAATGTGGATCAGACCATGAAGTATTATTTCTACCCCCTTGGTATTGCCATTTACGCTGCGGTGGTGGGTATCCAAAAAATTAGGATGATGTCAGCGGAAAGGTCTAAGACCAGGACGGTTGCTTAAACAGATCCCAGAGCGCCTTTCATTTCTCATCTCTCATTTCTCATCTCTCATCTGTCTTTGCTCATTTATCACAGCGCATTGAGTGCTATGACTCATCCCACCACTTAATAGAGTTGCAAGGGAGAAAGGTGAAACGTCAAGTGATAAATGACCAATGAAAAATGAGAAAGGCGAAAAGAAATGGCTTAGCCTATCTGTCTGGTCCCCCCCAATGGTGAAAGAGGCAGTAGCCAACTTTCTGGTGGAACAAACTAAGAGGGGTGTTCAACTGGAAAGAGACTGGGTGACGGCTTACTGCCACGAGGGCGAGGAAGCGCAGGTCTGCCTCCAGCAGTTAACCCATTATTATCGAAATCTGCAACAGCTTCATCCGAACCTGCCGGAAATGAAGGTGGCGCAAAAAGTTCTGCCAGGTGAAGATTGGTCTGAGACCTGGAAGTCCTTCTTCAAACCATTGATTGTCGGCAAGAACATAGTAATCAAGCCCACCTGGGAACCATATGAGCCAAAACCTGGGCAGGTGTTAATAGAGATCGATCCTGGACGAGCCTTTGGAACCGGCAAGCATCCGAGCACGGCTCTTTGCCTTGAAATACTAGAGCGAATTCTGAGTGAGTCTTCCAGGGAAAAAATGGACTCAGTTACTTCTGTGTTGGATGTTGGCACAGGAAGCGGCATTTTGGGCATTGCTGCTGCGCGTTTAGGGGCTAGGCGTGTTTTGGGCCTTGACCTTGATCCAGAGGCACTTAAGGTGGCAGAGGAAAACCTGCTCAGAAATGGGGTGGAGGGGATTATGTCGGTAAGCAGTATGCCTCTCCATCGATTGAGCGATACTTACGATTTGGTGATCGCCAACCTTACTGCGCCAGTCATAACTCAAATGGCAGCTAGCCTTGCCAGCTGCGTTTCCCCCCAGAAGTGGTTGGTGCTTTCGGGTATATTGAACGAACAGATGGAAGAGGTTGTCAAATCCTTCCGAGCTCATTATTTTAATAAGATAAAAAGCTGGACCATGGAAGAATGGCGAGCGATTCTGTTAAAAAGAATAAGGACTGGCCCAGAGCATAGGGCATAGAGCATAGGGAAAAAGACAGCAAACGGTAAAACTTGAACAGTTGAATAGCAGATCCGTTTACCTCTCACCGTTTACTGTTTACCAAACTCGCACCTTATCGATGTGCGTCATCTATTGAGCCGGAAAAGTGAGGGCTAAATCATGACTACAGAGACTTCATCTCAAAAGGGTGAAAGGATAACTCTCAACAAGGACGGAACCTTGACCGTTCCTGCGAATCCCCAGCTGATTTTCATTGAAGGGGACGGCATTGGCCCTGATATTTCGCGGGCCGCCGTCAAAGTGTTTGACTCTGCAGTAGCAAAGGCATATGGGGGTCAAAGACGGGTTCAGTGGCAGGAGGGACTGGCTGGTGAAATCGCTTTCGCCGAGACCGGCCAGTGGTTGCCGGAAGAGACTTTGCAGTTGCTGCGGGACAATATAGTGGGAATAAAGGGACCCCTTACCACTCCCGTGGGCGGCGGCATAAGGAGTTTGAATGTCACACTCAGACAGGTTCTCGACCTCTATGCTTGTGTGCGACCGGTCCGTTACTACAAGGGTGTTCCTGCGCCTGTTCGCTTCCCGGAAAAGGTGGACATGGTGGTCTTCCGAGAAAACACCGAAGACGTTTATGCAGGGATTGAGTGGCCAGCCGGTTCACCCGAGGCCAACCGGCTGGCTAGTTACATCAGAGAACACCTAAATAAGGAGATCCGGCCGGAATCTGCCATTGGAATCAAGCCCATGAGTCGCTATGCAAGTCAGAGGCTGGTTAGACGAGCCATTCGCTATGCCCTCGATCAAGGTTACCGGAGCGTCACCCTGGTACACAAAGGGAACATCATGAAGTACACCGAAGGTGCTTTCCGCCAATGGGGTTACGAGTTGGCAGCAAGTGAATTCCCAGGTCAGACTGTTTCCGAAGCTGAAATTTACGAGAAACATGGGGGGCAGCAGCCACCAGACAAGGTGGTTATTAAAGATCGCATAGCGGACATGATGTTCCAACAGGCACTACTAAGGCCGGACGAGTACGGCGTACTGGCAATGCCAAACTTAAATGGTGACTATCTTTCCGATGCCCTGGCAGCTCAGGTAGGAGGTTTAGGAATGGCACCGGGAGCCAACATTGGTGATGAAGCCGCCGTTTTCGAAGCCACACACGGCACGGCCCCCAAATATGCCGGCCAGGACAAGGTAAACCCCAGTTCCCTTATTCTGTCAGGTGCCATGATGTTTGATTTCCTTGGGTGGAAAGAGGTGGGCGACCTAATCCGCACTTCCCTGGAATCGACCATTTTAGACGCGATTGTGACCTACGACCTGGCCAGGCAGATGGAAGGAGCTGAAGAGGTTAAATGTTCCGAGTTCGGCGCTGCAATAGTGGAACATATGTAAGGCGCATAGGGCATAGAGCATGGGGCATAGGGTATGGCGCTCTGCGCACCAGGCAACCATTCTACTAGGCACTAAGCACTAGACACTAGGCACCGAAACAATTTCACTTAGTTAGGCTATGTAGTGCCTAGTGCATAGTTCCTAGTGCTTAGTGATTGGTTGGGATTGACTGAATCATGCAGCCAACCAAACGATCCGTTAGCACTACAGGGCTTGCGATTAAGTCACTGTTAAGGGGTTTTCCCACCCTCGCTGCAAGGTTAGTGCGAGAAACACTTCTCTTGGTCTATCCACCAATGTGTGCGGGTTGCTCTTGCGCCCTCGATCCTGAAGAGTCGGTCTTATTTTGCCCGGATTGTTTTATTGCTTTGGATTTAATCTCAGAACCCTATTGTCCTCTCTGCGGAATTCCTTTCGCCGCAGAAGTCACGACCAGTCACCTCTGTGGTGACTGTCTCGGTGGTGTTCACTGCTTTGACCGAGCTCGAGCAAAGGGATTTTATCAGGGAGTTATCAGAGAGATAATTCATCGTTTTAAGTACGGCGGACAGACCTTCCTGATGAGACCTTTGGCCAGAATGCTCATTGGTCCGGCAAAGGAGTTAACCCGTTTGCATAGGGTACATACTATTGTTCCCGTTCCTCTCCACTACAGACGTCTGCGCCAGAGAGGATTCAACCAGGCATCTTTGCTAGCGAGAGGTTTAGGTTCCCTTATGCAAATACCCGTGGATTATTCCAGTTTAAAACGGACTCGCTGGACTGATCCGCAAATCGGGTTGAGCCGAAACCAACGGGCAGCAAACGTCAAAGGTGCTTTCAGTCTAAAGGCCACAGCAAAGATTAAGGGTAAAGGTATCCTCCTTTTGGACGATGTGCTCACCACAGGAGAGACGGTGAATCAGTGTGTAAGGGTGTTAAAAAAAGATGGGGGGGCCAGGGAAGTAGTAGTACTGACTGTTGCACGAACCGTAGCGGGGTGATAGCAGAGGGATTCAGGTTAGCAGGAGATTTTTTAAGGATAGATGAGAGATGTGGGATAGGATGGAGAGATGATGGTGGATGCGGCGGAAAAGATTCTCGATCGAAATACCATAAAGGCAAAGGTGGACTCACTCCGGTACTCAGGAAAAGTGGTGGTCTTCACCAATGGCTGTTTCGACCTTCTGCATGTTGGACACGTGCGCTACCTGCAGAAGGCTCGCAAGCAAGGTGACTGTTTGGTGGTAGCGGTCAACAGTGACAGGTCAGTGGAGCAAATAAAAGGACCAGGACGTCCAATCATTCCAGATAATCAGCGGGCGGAGGTGCTGGCAACACTGGGCTGTGTCGACTGGGTAACAATTTTTGATGAACTTGATCCCCTTGTTCTGATTAAGCTGCTCAAACCGGATGTGCTGGTCAAGGGGAGCGATTGGCCTGAAGACAAAATTATAGGGACGGCAGAGGTCAAAGAGGGAGGCGGGAAAGTGGTAAGGATCCCGCTGGAGGTTGAAGTCTCCACCAGCGATATCTTGGAAAAAGTAAGGATAGCTGCTGTCAAGGAGACCAAGGGGGACGCAAAACCTTAGGACACTAGGCACTAAGGAGCAGGCACCTAGGAGTCAGTTTTCTGTGGTCCGTCGTCCGTTGTTCAAATCGTCAATTCATAAGTTATGGGTCCTGGGTGAAAGGTTATGGGATGTCTCTTACCTATAACCTTTTACCTTTCGAGACCCTATGCCCCATGCTCTATGCCCCGTGCCCTGCCAAATCCGCAATCCGAAATTACCAGGGTGCCTAGTCGCTCCCGCCCTTCCGGGCGAGGAAGTGGGCGGCCGCTAGGGGGCCGTAGCTGCTCTTCACTTTAAGCTCCCACCAGGGAAAGCCAGTGGTCCGCATTAAAAGGTCGTATTCGCCGGCAGTGAGTGCGCCGGCTACGCACCAGCTCCAGGCATCCTCGAATCCCTCAACAATTGGCTCAATTTCGCCGACGGCAATGAGGTCTGCCAGGGAGAGATAACCCCCCGGTTTAAGCACTCGATTTATCTCTGTCAGGGCTTGTTCTTTATGGGGCAACAGATTGAAAGACCCGTTGGCC
The DNA here is from genome assembly GCA_050118775.1 of Syntrophobacterales bacterium. GTDB lineage: Bacteria > Desulfobacterota > Syntrophobacteria > BM002 > BM002 > BM002. Next base: position 1,811 of record JASFKF010000034.1, on the reverse strand, counting down.
GTGACCAAGTCTACACTTTCTGCTCGCAAGGGAAGGTGCTCACCATCACCTGTCACCCAGTGGCACAAAGGATGTACATTTGAATAATCTTTGGCTTGATAAAGCATTTCACTGGTGATGTCCATGCCGATCACCCTACCAGGTGGCTGGATGAAAAGGGCCGCCACTTGGCTATCAATACCTACACCACAGCCTAAATCTAAAACTGTCCAGTGCGGCCCCATCCTGATCTCTTCAAGAGGGTTTCCGCAACCGGCGAATAATTTCCACGCTTTCTTCGGAATTGGCAAGAGTGAGGTGTCGTATCCGAGAGCACGGGCCAGTTCCTCTCCACAGGCGATGGGCAAGGGACTGAGGTTGGCAGTGCCGTAAGTCGCAAGCTTACCGTATAGTTCGCGAATGTAGGCTTTGATTTTTTGAGATGATTGCTTTTCTGTCATATCGTAATCTTCACCTTTCACTTAGTGCGGGGTTGCATTATGACAGAGAGTGACTACTGAAGCAATCGGATGGGCAGAGGAAGTTTCTGGACATAAAAGGGCTAAGTTGCTATAATCCGACCGATTTTAAATTAGGAGGAGTGTATGAAGATATCAACTAGAGGTAGATACGGTACTCGAATGATGTTGGATTTGGCTGCTCACCATGACGAAGGTCCAACTCCTCTGAGAGAAATTGCCAAGCGTCAGGATCTTTCGGTTAAGTATTTGGAACAATTGATTATTCCGCTTAAAGCTGCTGGTTTTATTCGCAGTGTTCGCGGAGCTCGGGGAGGATACACCCTGGCCAGGAAGCCTGAAAAAATCAGCGTTGGGCAGATTATAAAGACCCTTGAAGGAGGTATGACCCTCGTTGACTGTGTGGAAGATCCCAAGGGTTGCGAACGAGAGAGTCAATGTCTAACCCGAGACATCTGGCTTCGTATGAGTGAGCGGCTAATGGAAGAGCTATCCTCTTTGAGCCTTAGAGACGTTTTGGATGGCAGGAAACTGCCTGCAGAAACTAAATAGGTGGAGGACGGTCGTGGCCATCAGAGTCCTAATAGAGAGGAAAATTGTCCCGGAAAATCAACCGAAGTTAAATAACCTCCTAATGAGACTTAGGGGAAAAGCCATGCTTGCCAAAGGTTATATTTCCGGGGAGACGTTGCGTTCCCTAGATGATCCTAATGAGTACTTAGTGATCAGTACCTGGAACAGTCTGAATGACTGGAAGAGGTGGGAATCGGATAAAGAACGGCACGAGATTCAGAATCAGATTGACAGTCTGTTAAGGGCGCCTTCCCTTCATCGGGTGTTTGTTTACGACTAGCTCACTCCCTCCGGCGCAGGGCGCAGAGCGTGCTGTTACCATCTAAAAATAAGCTCTGCGCTATGCGCTATGCGATTTCTCACGACGGACACCTAGGAATCTTTCCTCTTCGCTATAAATGCAGCCGCAGTATTCCTGCCTGTATAATTTCATTTCTTTTGATTTTTCTATCCCCTCTTTCCAGCCCTGGCGGAAATCTCGGTAGATGAAGGGTATCCCTCTGCGACGGCCGATTTCCTCGCCTATCTGAGTAATTAATGCGTGGTCTTGTTGCTTACTGTAGAGCAGTGTACTGGTAAAACCGGCCATGCGGCTTTTTTTTGCTAACTGCGCAGCCGCATCGAGGCGCAAGTCATAGCAAATGGGACAACGCTGCGACTCCCTAAATGCCACCTGGCGCAAAAAACTCACAACGTCATATTCGTCCCGGTAAATCATTTCCAACCCGAGACTTTGTGCCAGCTGCTCCACGGCTTGCCGGCGGCGGAGGAATTCCTGGT
>JASFKF010000033.1:0-8940 GCA_050118775.1 Syntrophobacterales bacterium | reverse complement strand
GAGAAACCAAGGTCTCCCCCGGCGGTTTGCTTTCTGTGGCACTTTCCTTCCCGTCACCGGGACTGGGCGTTACCCAGCACCTTGCCCTGTGGAGCTCGGACTTTCCTCTCCCCCGTATACCGCGAAGCGGTACTTGCGGAGCAGCGATCATTTGACCTACTCTATTCTCTCTCCTCCAAACGATACCTTTCTCTATCTCCTCCCCCCAGACCACGATCTATGGCCTCATTGGCCAGTCTATCTGCTTTTTGATTCAGTTCGCGGCCCACATGAAAAATAGCATATTCGTCAAAGAGCCGCAATCTGGACATTGCTTTGTCATACAATTTGAGCAAGCGAGGATTGCGAACTTTGTACGTTCCGAGTAATTGGTTCACCACCAGTTCGGAATCCAAAAAAATCTGCAGCCCCTTGATGCCAGCATCCGCAGCTGCGCTCAGTCCCCTTATGAGCGCTTTGTACTCTGCTTCATTGTTGGTGGCATCGTCGAGAAAACGACTTAATTCGAAAATCTGCTCTCCATTTTCATCCAACATTACTACGCCGGCCCCAGACGGTCCTGGATTGCCCCTTGAGGCCCCATCGCAGTAAAGTGATCCGCTCATCCCTGATCTATCCCGCTTTGTGCTGGCAGCATCCGTCCATTCGCTACAGCGAAGCATGTGTAGCGCTAGTTGATCAAAAAGAGCTCGCAAATCTTCCCGGCTGATATCTGCAAATTCCGCTCCGAGTACTTCAGGAGTCAAGCGCTCACCAAGCAGTTCTAGAATACGGCTTAATCTTTCACGGTCAACCGGTTTTTGCAGATCCATTTATTCGGGCTCTCCCGGAACCTGGGACGACTGTTTATAAGCCTCGTGACCCACCCAGTAAATAATCCGTTGGCAATTGGGGCAGTGCATCATCTTTTCATTTCTTTGCAGATCGATAAACAGCTGGGGAGGTAGGTTCATGTGGCATACCTGGCAGGTGGACTGGTTGACTGGTGCCAGAGCGACTCCCCCTCTGTTGGCGCTCAACAATTGATATTTTTGCCACATTTCTGCAGGTATTTGCGGCTTTATCCGTTCCTTCTCTTGCTCAAGGCTGGCAATCAAAGTATCTGCCTTCGCCGCTTCCTTCTCGAGCTGAGCACCTTCCTGTTCTAGCCTCTTATGGGCCTCCGACCGCAAGCGTTCGTGCTCCCGAATTTCATTTGCAAGAGATTCGGCCACTTCCATCTGTTCAATTATTTGGTCTTCTCGCTTTCGGATAAGATCTTCGATGTCGTCGATTTCTTTGAGAGTGGCCTGATATTCCTTATTACTCTTAACCTCCAGAAGCCTCTGCTTGCTTTTGCTTTTTCGCCCCTCGAGATCCTCGACCTCACGCTCCAGTTCCTTTCGCAATCTTTGCGCCGATTTGTGCATCTCCTCTTTTTCTGCCAGTCTCCCCTCCGCCTTACTTTCTTCCTCTTGCATCATTGCAATTTGTATGGGAGCGCGAGCCTTCTGTGCTGCAAGGGCCCTGACCTTTTTTTCGATCTCTTGCAGCTCAATGAGAAGTCTTAAAGTATTTTGCAAGGTATTCCTCCCTTTACATTTCGGATTTAGGACTGGGGATTGCGGAATTACAAAAGATTATTTCATTTGCATGGTGTTATTTTAAATCCGAAATCCGAAATCCGAAATCCGCAATCAAATTACTCCAGTGCTCTAAGAATTCTTAGTCTTGATTTTGACACAGCCTTAACATTTAGTCCTAGCCAAGAAATAAAAAAAGGGTGCAGCCTGTTTGCCGCACCCTTTTTCCCGAGTCCCTCGGAATCTCGGTCTTCCATTGCCAGACCGAACCCTGTCCCACGGAGAGAGACCTTTTATCCCTCTCCAAGGGTTGCTTTATGTAATAGACTCCAATCTTCATGCCACAGTAGCTGGTGGGCCCACCTGGATTCGAACCAGGGACCGACCGGTTATGAGCCGGTGGCTCTGCCAACTGAGCTATGGGCCCTTTTCTTCTCCCCATTCCGCATAACACGCAGCGTTATGCGGAATTTTGTCTTTATATTGGCCGCAATCTGCTTTGTCAAGGGAAATATCCCGGGGGATTGGCAAGCCAGTACCCCGGTTTTCTACCTTCTTCCCCTGCGGTTTTGCTCGGTTCGGCTTTGCACCATTAGGGTCAACTGTCAATAAAGCTTTTGAGCTTCTTGCGCCGGCTTGGATGTCGAAGCTTTCGCAAGGCTTTGGCCTCAATCTGGCGTATGCGCTCTCTGGTTACAGCAAAATCCTGCCCCACCTCCTCCAAGGTATGGTCCGCCTTTTCTCCTATGCCGAACCGCATACGAAGTACCTTTTCCTCTCTAGGTGTCAAGGTGGAGAGGACCTTGCGAGTCTGTTCAGAGAGATTAAGGTTGATAACCGCATCCACCGGCGACGTTACTTTCTTGTCTTCTATGAAATCACCCAGATGACTGTCCTCTTCTTCTCCTATTGGGGTCTCAAGGGAAATGGGTTCCTTGGCAATCTTAAGAACCTTTCTCACCTTTTCCAAAGGAAATTCCATCTTATCAGCTATTTCCTCAGGTGTTGGCTCCCTTCCTAATTCCTGAACAAGGTATCTCGAAGTTCGGATGAGCTTGTTGATGGTCTCGATCATATGCACTGGAATGCGTATTGTTCTGGCCTGATCAGCAATAGCTCTGGTGATTGCTTGACGAATCCACCAAGTGGCGTAAGTGCTGAATTTGTATCCACGCTGATACTCAAACTTGTCCACTGCTTTCATCAAACCAATATTGCCTTCCTGAATGAGATCGAGGAACTGTAGCCCCCTGTTAGTGTATTTTTTTGCTATGCTTACCACCAGCCGAAGGTTGGCCTCCACCAGTTCCCTCTTTGCCTCTTTAGCCTTGGACTCACCGGTATCAACCTGCCGCATGATCTGCTTCAAGCTGCGCACGTCCATTTTGGCCTCTTGGCCAATTCTTCGGATGCGACGCCGGCCATTTTTAATGGTTTTTTCCATCTCAAGAAATTCATCCGGTTTGAGGCCGAGATCCTTAGCAACCTGATCCAAAGAATCTGGATGGTTTTTCGCGTGTCGGAACAACCGACGCAGTTCCTGAATTGGCTTGCCAGTGCGAAGCATGCACCGCTCAAGTTCAACCTCGCCCTTTTCGATCCTCTCCACACAGCTCCGAAGTTTGCTCACAATTCGATCTACTTGCCGCTTTTCCAGTCTGAGATTCTTTAGCAATTCAGCAATACGTTCCCTATTGATACGAGCTGATTCCTCGGCAGCTTCCAGCTTTTCACCCTCGAGGGTTCTTGACAGGATCAATTCCTCCGTTTGCAGATTCTCTTCATACATCTGCTGAACTTCTTCGAGCAGTTTAAGCAACTGCTCTTTTTCCCTGTCTTCTTCTACACTTGAGTATTCTTCAAAATCCTCGTCCAGGTTTTTTAAAACATCCCGCACCCTAAGTTTGTCCTGGGCAATTTTCCCCTTCAGATTGAGGATCTCCTTAACACCAATAGGAGTGTCTATAATGGCGTCGATTACTTCTTGTTCGCCTTGCTCAATTCGCTTGGCGATCTCTACCTCTCCCTCCCTGGTCAACAAACAGACCATGCCCATCTCGCGGAGATACATCTTGACTGGATCCGTAACCCTACCACCAGCGTCTTCCTCCAAAGGTAGAGTATCTTCCTCCTCATCTAGGTGCTCATCATCCTTGCCGATCTTTTCCTTGAGAACCTTTCCCTTCTGCGAATCGATAATCTCGATGTCCATCTCATCGAAAATCATCATCATGTCGTCGATCTTCTCCGAAGATACTAATTCCTCGGGAAGTACACTATTGACCTCGTCATAGGTGAGATATCCTTTTTCTTTGCCAATCGAGATAAGACGCCTAAGGTCTTCCATATTGGATTTCTTTGCCATCAAACCATCTCCCCTTTGGAAAGGTTGGCTTCATCATTTACTTCGCCAGCCAACAAGGCTGCCTTTTTAGCCTGAAGCTCAGCCAAGAGTTCTGCCATAAGCTTCTCATCTCGGCGACCCTCGGCAGCCTGAATTTCCTCCTTCAGTCTTTTCAAGTCATCCTGTAACCGACGTCTGCTGGAGCTTATTCCAGCAAAATACTCCCGCAGACGAGAATGGGCGTCTTCTTCTCGCCAAGGGCTTGTTTCTAGAGACCAACTACTTATCATATTTCTGATCTCTTCATTTTGCACGTCCATTAATAACCCACTCAGGTCCAGTTTTCCACCTTCCTGGTAGTATTTAATAAGAAGCCCACCTACCTCCGCCCAATCTTTTCGCTGAAAGCTCTTGAGGGCGGAGCTCTCTTCAAGGGTTGGGATCCAGTGGGGATAATTTACCAAAATACGAATAATTCCCTCTTCCCACTCTGGAAGCTCCGCTTCTTTTTTCCTCTTCTGGGATGTTGCAGTTGACACCCTACCAATACTGCTCGAGGATAATTCCGCCCGGAGTACTTCCTCACTCACCCCTAACCGCTGGTCCAGAACTCGCAAGTAGCCTTCTTGCGCTATGGGCGAGTCCAAAAGTCTAAGCATGGGAGTTACTGTCCGGACTACTATTAGCCTGCTCTCCACCGAACCATCGTATTTAGAGAGAGATTGCTCCAGAAAAACCTCCATCAAGGGTTTGGCCTCGCTGAGAAGCTGCATGAATGCTTCCTTACCCTCTTTATTTATAAAATCGTCAGGATCCATTCCCTCCGGTAAGGGCAGAAAGCGAACTGGCATTTTTTCTCTGAGGAAAAACTCCAAGCTCCGCAAAGCAGCCTTCATACCCGCCTCATCTCCGTCAAAAACCAGTACCGCTCGAGGTGCAAGGCGGCTAAGCATTCTTACATGGTTGAGGGTAAGTGCGATGCCCAAAGGTGCAACCACCTGATGTATAGACTTGTTGTAGAGAGCCAGAAGGTCGAAGTAGCCCTCTACCACTAATGTCTCATTTGTTTGTCGGCACGCCTCCCTCGCTGTAGCCAGGCCATATAGGGTTCGCCCCTTATGGAATATTAACGTTTCGGGGCTGTTGAGGTACTTGGGCATACTGTCATCTAATGCCCGACCCCCAAAGCCAATGGTTCGGCCTCTCACATCCTTGATGGGAAACATCAGCCGGTTTCGAAAACGGTCGTAGCTGTCTCCCCCTGACTTCGGAACCAATAGTCCCGCCTGGGCCGCCACCTTCAGATCAACCTTCTCTCTTATGAGAAAGCGTTTCAGGCCGTCCCAGCTCTTGGGAGCATAACCCAGTTGAAAATCCTGGATAGTCCCCTCATCGATACCGCGAGTTTGCAAGTATTCTCGGGCTATCTTCCCAGAGTTTTTATTGAGCAAATTTCCGCTAAAATACCTGGCTGCCATGGTGTTAATCTGACGCAACCGCTCCGCCATCTCACGGATCTTTTTTGCCTGTCCTGTTTCTTTTTCCTGCGGCAGGGGAATACCAAAACGATTAGCCAGTTCTCTCACCGCTTCGGCAAAGGTGAGATTTCGCGTCCGCATGACAAAATCAAAAACACTGCCGCTGGCACCACAGCCGAAGCAGTGAAAAATCTGCTTCTCGTTACTCACTGTAAACGATGGCTCTTTTTCAGAGTGAAAAGGACAAAGCCCGAGATAATTCCTGCCCCTCTTGCGGAGAGCAACGTAAGAGCCCACCACATCAACTATGTTGGCACTGGCCCTGACCTCTTCAATTACCTCTCGGTTGATTCGACCCAATTTTGCTCCCCACCTTGTCGACTAACCATTAACCAAAACATACTCTCTTAAATATTAGTTCCAAGTTCCAGGTTCAAAGTTCCAAGTTTACAACCTTGAGTCATTTATTTAATGTTTTATCTAAAGTTTATATGAATTAAATATTTATTATCAAAAAGTTATAGATATTACTTTTTACTGCCAGTTGTCCCCTGCCTGGTGCCAGCTTCTTAAACCGTTCAGTCCTTCAGTTCAACAACCGTGACTCCGGTGCCGCCAGCGCTCAAGTTTTCAGCGCGAAAACCTTTGACCACGGAATGGTCACTGAGGAAGTCTTGCACCGCCTTACGAAGCCTTCCCGTGCCGTGTCCATGGACCACATGAATTTGACTAAGACCATCCATAATCGCCCGATCAATTGCCTTATCCAATAAAGGAAGTGCCTCTTCCACCCTTAGCCCCACCAAGTGCAGACTCTGCTGACAGGTCTCGGGGTCTTCACGAAATATTCTTATCCCGTTCATCCTTGTTGTTCTGTTGCCTTCACCCTGCTCAGTTGTCAAAAGTTCAAGGGCCTCCATGTCCACTTCCACCCGCTTCGGGCCCATTTGCACTTCTGCCCTACGTCCTTGGTCTTTGATTCTAACAAGTGTGCCACTGGAGCCAAGGGACCGTAGACGAACCAACTGCCCTTCCGCAGAGGGTTTCACACCTTTATCCTCTGGCTGTGCCGGTGACTCCAGTGCTGAACCCAGATCTTTTTTGATCTCCCTGACCTTCCTTCTAACCCCCATCGCCTGTCGCATGCCAGCTTTCTGCAAAAGGGCAATGGCTGATTTCAGCTCCTTTTCGGCCCCTTCGATTAGCTCCCCACCTTGCTCCCGCAGTTCACTTAGAATCCTCTCACGAGATTGAACAAGCCGCCTCTGTTGCTCGGTCAACTCATTTTGGCTGAGCTCCAACTGCTGTCGCTGTGATCTCAACTGTTCCTCTTCGGTCTTGGTTCTCCTCAAAGCATCAGTCAGTTCTCTAATCAAGTCAATTGCCCGGCTTTCGTCCTTATCCAGATAGCCTCTGGCTGTGTCTAAAACGTCTAAGGGCATGCCTAGGTCGGCGGCGATCTTGAGGGCATTACTGGTGCCAGGATGACCATAAACCAACTGATAGGTGGGACGCCCACTCTTTTCATCAAAGGCCACTGATACGTTTTCCACTTCCTCATGGAGCATCCCGTATGCCTTAATAAGATGGTAATGGGTTGTAACCACAACAAAGGGTCCCAGTTTCCTGAGTTGATCAAGCAGGGCAAGGGCAAGGGCAGAACCTTCTGCTGGATCCGTGCCAGTGCCGATTTCGTCAAGCAGTACAAGAGAGCGACGATCAACCTTTTCCAGCATTGTTACCAATCTTTGAATTCTGGCTGAAAACGTACTCAGGTGGGCCCGCACGTCTTGCTCGTCACCTATTTCGGCAAATATACCGGTGAGCACAGGCCAGACGCTACCCTCAGCCACTGGAATGTGTAGCCCAGCCTGTACCATAGCACCTAAGAGTCCAAGGGTTTTCAAAGATACAGTCTTACCTCCAGTGTTGGCACCACTAACTATCAGGGTCTTTTGACCTTCATCCAGGTGGAGGTCTATGGGTACCACCTCTGTCTGCTCTGATTTACCCCTTTCAGATACTTCAGCCCCCATCACTATTTCAGTCAAGGCAGTGGGTAATGCAGAGGTCTTCTGCGCCCGTTCCTGCAAAGATAAAATGGGGTGGGCCGCCTGAATTAGTTTTATCCTGCCACCATCGTCCAACATAGGTGCACGGGCAAGAAGAAGAGCGCTCAAGCGGACCTTGGCATGTACACAGTCTATGAATCCCAACCAGCTCTCGTTGTGTCGAATTACCTGTGCGGCTGCCAAAACAGCGTCGGTCAATTCCCGGAGGATTCGTGCCTCCTCTTCCCGTTCGCGACTTCGGGCTTGACTGAGCCGGTTGTTCAAAGGCACTGCAGAGAGCGGTTCTACAAAACAGGTGGCACCACTGTGGGAAGTAGCGTGCACAATACCCTCTAGCGCCCCTTTGGCACCACTTCGGAGTGGAATTACCAAACGGTCGTTGCGGACGCTAATTAACTTCTCCTGCAGCGTCTTCTGGGAAGCCTGTTTCTGTAGGATCTCTTCGAGTTCTTCATGAAGAAGTTTGCGTACATCGCCGATCTCTTTTCTGATGCGCCCAAGCTCGCGACTCGCTCCGTCTTTGATTTGACCTCGATGATCAATAGCTCCACTGATCTTTTTTTCTAATTCCGGGATGGGCTCGAGATTTCCCAGCAGATCTGCCAGCCTGCCATACTGCGGCTCGCACCGGCTCACCAACTGCCGCAGCGTGCTGGCTGCTTTTAAAGTCTCAGCCACCTCAAGAAGCTCAGCAGGCTGCAGCGTTTGCCCGGAACCGCTCACTTGCTCAATTATACAAACAATTTCATGAATGCCACCGAGGGGAAGGGAATTCCCGATTTGCAGGTATTCCTTGAGTTCTGTCACTTGGTCGAGCAAAATCTGGATTTGCTCTTTGTCTGCGACCGGACGGACCTGCGCCACTGCTTGCCGTCCAGGTCCAGTTAGAGCAAGTGACTGTAGAAAGCTCTGGATATGTTGAAACTCAAGAACACGAAGAGATTGGCTGTCCATATCACTCCATGGGGGGAAGAGCGCCATGCTTTTTTGCTCTCAGCGAAAGCAAAGAATCCAAACCCTGCCTCCGGCCCATAGGGCTTCGGGCCCGAGGGGGAGGATCTGGCTTTGAATTACCCATAGCGGAAAGGGCATGGCCCATAGCGTAAAAATAACACAGACTTTGGATTCTTCTCGCTATGCCCTCGGCGCTGAGCGCTTTGCTATTTGCAAGCCTGCCTCCCGGACAGGTCGTGCCAGTAGATGAGAAGGAGATGTAGTTGAATGTGAGATGCAAATTGTAAAGCGTGCCCCAGAAAACTGTTGCACTCCGAATTTAGTTTAAATAATTCGGAGCTAGACGGAAAGTTTTTCCTTAACCATTTCATTAATCGCGCGACCGTCCGCCCTGCCCGCCAGCTTGGCCATGGCTGCTTTCATTACTTTACCCATGTCCTTCATGCTGACCGCACCAACCTCGGAAATAACCTCATCGATTTCCTGAGACATCTCTTCCGTGGAAAGCGGTTCCGGCATGTAACCCTCTA
>JASFKF010000032.1:0-9048 GCA_050118775.1 Syntrophobacterales bacterium | reverse complement strand
GTTCAGATTTTACTGTACAGGAGTTGATCTTCGCTTGCCCTTCATGCAAGAGCCCTAGGGTGGAAATGTTGAGCGGCCGGGAGTTGAGCGTCGAGAGTTTCGAGGCCGAGTGAGTACTACTAAGCACTAAGCAGTAGGCACCCTGGGACGACACGGAGACACGGAGAAAGGGCGAGACGGCGATGAGAGGTCAGAGGGCAGACGACAGAAGTCAGAGGTCAAAAGATAGAGGTCGGAAATCACATACATTAATTTCGCAATCCGAAATCCGCAATTCGAAATTACCAAAGTGCCTAGTGCTTACTGCCTAGTGCCTGGTAAAGCGTGGTGGAGACACTGTCAGCGGATTGTGCGGAGAATTACTGGAGACAAGCGAGCAAGGAAAATGAAGGTACCTGTAGTAAGGAATATTTTGGAAGCCAATGAACGGTTGGCCGAGGATAACCGACGGGTTTTTCGAGATGCAGGTCTGTTTGTCATCAACTTGATGAGCGGTCCAGGTGCGGGGAAGACCTCTTTGCTTGAAAGAACCATTGATGCACTCCGCCAGGAGATTCGTATTGGCGTAATCGAGGGAGATATACAATCTTCATACGACGCCGAGCGAATCGGGCAGAAAGGAGTCCAGGTGGTACAGCTCAACACCGGTGGATCTTGTCATCTGGACGGCAACATGATCAAATCCAGTTTAGACGCTTTAGACCTGAAACATCTGGATCTACTGATGGTTGAAAACGTGGGGAACCTGGTGTGCCCGGCGGAATTCAACTTAGGTGAAGACATGAAGGCTATGATCCTTAGTGTTGCGGAGGGAGACGATAAACCCCTCAAATACCCCCTCATGTTTCAGCAATGCCGGGTTTTGATCATCAACAAGATTGACTTGCTACCTTATGTAGACTGTCATGTGGGGAAAATGAGAGAGCGGGCCTTGCAGCTAAATGTCAATTTAGAGATATTCGAGGTTTCATGCCGCACAGGTGAAGGGTTGGATCCCTGGTTCGACTGGCTCAGGAGGCAGGTGCGAGACCGCAAAGCTGAAGTAGATGGCACTAAGACTTAGAGTTCACATCCAAGGAATTGTCCAGGGTGTAGGTTTCCGTCCCTTCGTTTATCAGCTGGCTCACCACCACCGGTTAAACGGCTATGTAGCCAACACGCCAAAGGGTGTTGAAATAGAGGTAGAAGGGGGTCAAGAGGCCCTCCAACACTTTCTTCAAGAACTTCCTAAGACGGTTCCACCTCTGGCAACCATTACTCAGATAGACACTGAAGAATTACCTGCCGCCAATTATATTAATTTCGAGATCAAATCCAGTGAAGAGGGCGAAGAGCGAGCAGCCCTCATATCCCCAGACACAGCAACCTGTAGCGATTGCCTCAGAGAACTCTTCGACCAACAAGACAGGCGATACCTTTACCCTTTTATCAACTGCACCAATTGTGGGCCACGGTATACCATAATTAACGACATACCTTACGACAGGCCAAAGACCTCCATGGCCGTTTTTACCATGTGTAATGACTGTTCCCGCGAATATTATGATCCCATGGACCGACGTTTCCATGCTCAGCCCAACGCTTGTTGGTCCTGTGGTCCTCGGGTGTGGCTGGCTGACGGGGAGGGAGAAGACCTGGGCATAACCAAACCTATATCCGAAGCAGCTGACCTGCTCAACCAGGGTGCTATTCTTGCGGTGAAGGGGTTGGGCGGGTTTCACTTGGCTGTAGATGCTACCCAGAAAGAGGCGGTAGAAAGGCTACGGTGGAGAAAGGGTAGGGAAGAGAAGCCTCTAGCTCTAATGTCATCCACCTTAGAGCAGATCGAAACTTATGCTTTCATAGGAGAAAATGAGCGGCAACTACTCACTTCTGCAAAACGCCCGATCGTTATAGTTCCAAAGCGACCGGGTAATATCATTACCTCAGAAGTGGCTCCAAGGAATCGCTACTTTGGGGTAATGCTACCCTACACTCCTCTTCACCACCTCCTTTTTGCTCATCCCTTTGTAGCCCTGGTTATGACCAGCGGAAACATCAGCGAGGAGCCAATTGCTATTGATAATCTCGAGGCGGTAGAGCGGTTGGGAAAGATCGCAGACTATTTTCTTTTCCACGACAGAGATATCATTTTGCGTAGCGATGACTCTATATTGAGAATAGTAACTGGCCGAACCAGACAATTACGTCGATCGAGAGGGTACGTGCCAGTGCCCATTTTTCTGAGAAAATCTGTTCCTGAAGTTCTAGCTTTGGGGGGAGAATTGAAAGGTACCATCTGCCTAACCAAAGAAAACCGAGCCTTTGTGAGCCAGCACATCGGTGACCTCGAAAATTTAGAGACTCTGGAGTTTCTCGAGCAGACAGTAGATCACCTGCAGAGAGTTCTTGAGGTTGGGCCCCGGCTGCTAGTTCACGATCGCCACCCTGATTATCTGACAACCCAAGTGGCCGAGGCCCAGGACGAGCTCCCCACCCTGGCAGTTCAGCACCATCACGCCCACGTGGTTAGTTGCATGGCGGAGCATGGGCTGAAAGGCAAAGTCCTCGGCCTAGCCCTAGATGGAACCGGTTATGGGGAGGATGGCGCCATCTGGGGAGGAGAAATTCTGCTTGCAGATGAGAAGAATTACCAAAGATTGGCCCATTTCGAATATGTGCCTATGCCCGGCGGTGCGAAAGCCATAAAGGAGCCCTGGCGAATGGCGGTGGCTTATTTATGGGCTACTTTTGGCGGAGAAATTTTTCAAAATGAACTCCCCTTGTCAAGAAAGTGGGACTTGGGCCAGATAGAGCTCCTAGTGCAAATGATGCAAAGGGGGTTGAACAGCCCACCCACCTCAAGCTGCGGAAGGCTTTTTGATGGTGTAGCTGCCCTTGTAGGGCTGAGGGACCGCATTGCTTATGAGGGACAGGCGGCCATTGAATTAGAGCAGTGCTTGGAGGAGACAACAGAAAAATATAAATATGAATTTAGGGAGGTTGCCGAGAAGATACTTTTGAGTCCAACAGCAATCTTCAGGCAGGTATATGAAGACGCAGTTTCAGGAGTGGGCCCACCATTGATTAGCGGCAAGTTTCATCAAACCCTAATTGAGATGTTTGCCGAAGTGTCCCTATATCTCTGCAAGCTTCATGGTCTCAGCAGGGTTGTCTGTTCCGGAGGGGTATTCCAGAATATCTTTCTGCTAGAGAACCTGGAAAAGCGGCTGGCAGGGTCGGGGTTGGAAGTATATACGCCCGAGCTTATTCCGGCCAACGACGCTTGTATATCTTTGGGGCAAGCGGTGATTGGGGCCATGTCATTGGAGGATTAAGGCGAGCACATCCGCGATGGGTGGGGAGGGATTTCGGATTTCGGATTTCGGATTGCGGAATGCGGATTTGAAAAAAGCTGGCAGCAAGTTAATTAGAAAATTAGAAAATTGGGGAATTAGTGCATTTAAAAACTAATTTTCTAATCGACTAGTTTTCTAATTGACGACTTTTACGATTTCTACGACTTGAACGAATTGAACGACTTCAACGTTTTCAACGATCAACAACCCATTACCTTGACTTTAGACACTTTAGACATTTTAGGCACTTGGCCCTGCGGAGCTAGCAAATCTATCGCCAGCAAGAGATAGGTTTGAATTTGAGAAACTAAGGTTCAGTGAGGGAGACTCTCCAAGATGAAATACCAAGATGAATACAGGGATCCGGAACTGGCAGAAAAGATCGTCATGGCCATTGAGCAGAAATCCCGCAGGCAGGTACGGTTTATGGAAGTTTGTGGGACGCACACTGTGGCTATTTTTCGCTCCGGTCTGAAAGAGCTCCTTCCAGAAACCATAACTCTGATTTCAGGCCCTGGCTGTCCGGTATGTGTAACAGCAACCGAGGATATTGATAGAGCAATTTTGCTTTGTCGGCAGCCTGAGGTAATGGTGGCTACCTTTGGAGATCTCATGCGGGTGCCAGGCTCGGACTCCTCGTTACAACGAGAGAAAGCCAGAGGGGCTGATGTCCGTATGGTGTATGCTAGTTTCGATGGACTGGAGTTGGCCCGGCAACATCGGGATCGGCGCGTGGTCATGCTTGGCATCGGATTCGAGACCACCATACCCACCATTGCAGCTGCGATCCACCAGGCGCACAAGGAGGGGCTTGGTAACTTCCTGGTATTCTCGGCGCACAAGTTACTGCCGCCAGCAATGGACGGGCTTTTGTCTGCAGAAGAGGTGCACATAGATGGCTTCCTCTGTCCGGGGCATGTGACCACCATCATTGGCACCAACCCCTACCAAACCGTGGTGGATCGGTACGGTAAATCCTGCGTGATAAGCGGTTTTGAGCCGGTTGACGTCTTACAGTCTATCAAAATGCTGGTGAGCCAGATGGAGGAGGCCCGATGTGAAGTAGAAATCCAGTACACTCGCGGTGTAAGACCGGAAGGAAACCCCAAAGCTCGACAGATTATAGAGGAAGTGTTTGAGCCGGCTAATGCCACATGGCGAGGACTGGGTTCCATTCCTGGAAGCGGCCTGAAACTGCGGGATAAATACCTGGCCCATGCGGCGGAGAGCCATTATGACCTTGAAGTACCCCCTGGGCAGGAGATGCCCGGGTGCCGTTGTGGCGAGGTGCTTCGAGGAGTGTGCACTCCACCAGAATGTGCACTTTTTCGGGAGCGTTGTAATCCGGCAAATCCATATGGCCCTTGCATGGTCTCCAGCGAAGGAACTTGTGCTGCATATTATAGATATCACCAAGAGAGAAGAATTTCGGATTCTAAAAGGCATAGAGCATAGGGCATAGGGCATAGAGAAAAGGCAGAAGGCGTAAGGTTCAAGGTTTCAGGTTTTCCGCCGCAGGCGGATCAGGAAATAAAAGAGAAAAAGCTGAAACCTGAACACTGAAACCCGAAACCCTAGTCCTTGGGATTTCGGATTGCGGATTTCAGAGGTGAGAGATATGAGATGTGAGATGTGCGAAGTAAAGGACATATGCATTTTCCCATATTCCACATCCCACATCCCACATCCCACATCGCTTGTCTATAAATTAGAGGTACAACAGAAGCGCGAGAAATGAAGCTATGAAAACAACTCGAATTCAAATGGATCACGGTGCAGGGGGCAGAGCTTCCCATGATCTTGTGGCCAAAACCTTTATGCCCGCCTTGGCCAATCCCATTCTCGCAGAACTTAACGACAGCGCCCTCCTAAATTTCCAAGATGTGCGCTTGGCCATGAGCACCGACTCGTATGTGGTGGATCCGATCTTTTTCCCAGGAGGAGATATAGGTAGTCTGGCGGTGCACGGTACAGTGAACGATTTAGCCATGCGGGGTGCTAAGCCCTGTTATCTCAGTGTCGGTTTCATTCTGGAGGAGGGATTGGAGATAACCGATTTAAAAAAACTCTTAAACTCTATGGCCGAGGCAGCTAGGGAGGCTAGGGTGCAGGTTGTGGCAGCCGACACCAAGGTGGTGGAGCGAGGGAAAGCTGATCGAATTTTCATTAATACCGCCGGGGTGGGTATTATTGCACCCGGAGTGGATGTGGCCGGTCAGAATGCAAAGCCAGGAGACTTTGTCCTGATAAACGGGCCAGTGGGAGACCATGGTGTAGCGGTATTGTCAACTAGGGAAGGGCTTTCTTTCCAGACAGAGATACAAAGCGATTCAGCCCCTCTAAACGGGCTGGTGAGTGATATGTTAGAGGTGAGCCGCAATATTCACGTACTTAGAGATCCTACCAGGGGAGGGGTTGCCACTGCCCTCAATGAGGTGGCAAAGCAGTCGTCGGTTGGGATAGAGTTGGAAGAATCAAATCTGCCGGTAAGGCTCGAGGTCAATGCAGCCTGTGAGATGCTGGGGCTTGACCCTCTATATGTAGCCAATGAGGGGAAGGTGCTTGTCTTGGTGGCACCAGAGGATGCAGACCTGGTCTTGAACAAAATGCGGCAGCATCCGTTAGGAAGGGGGAGCTGTATCATAGGGAGGGTTGTCAGCGAGCATCCAGGAAGGGTAGTTATGCAAACAAGTATCGGTGGCCGCCGAATTGTGGATATGCTCAGCGGTGAACAATTACCGCGAATTTGCTAGTTTGGCTTGAGATGTGAGATGTGTAATTTAGCGTGGGGCATAGAGCATGGGGCATAGAGTGAAAAGCCGATTCCGCAATTCTAAATCCAAAATCAGCTAACTTATGCCCACCGTCTACTAACCCCGTCTCGCTCGTTTCGCCCGACCGGCCGTCTAGCATGGTACGCTATGCGCTCGGCGCTTTGCGCCAGGCGGCAATCAATCCGCAATCTGCAATCCGAAATCCGCAATCTCACATCCCGTATCTCAAATCCCACATCTGAGATTAGATTCTGCTTACTAATTCATTGACTTAATCTTTCTCTAAAGCTAATTCGATCAGTCGGTCCAGGAGTTCGGAGAAACTTATACCGGCAGCGGCTGCCGCTTGGGGATAGAGACTGGTGGCAGTCATACCGGGTATGGTATTGGTTTCAAGAATATAGACTTCATTGTCACTGACAATCATATCTGTCCGGCTGTAGCCCCTGCATTTCAAAGCCTGATGGGCTCGCACCGCATAGTCCTGTGCTTTTCTGCTAAGTTCCTCACTGAGCCGGGCCGGACATATTTCTTCTGTGGCCCCAGGTTTGTATTTGGCCTCGTAGTCGAAGAACTCATACTGATCACCGGGAATAATCTCCACCAAGGGGAGGGGCTCAGGATTAAGATTGCCCAGAACTGCACCGGTTATCTCCGTACCTTCCAAGTATTTCTCCACCAGGACGAGCCGGTCATACTCACCGGCTAGTCTTAGAGCAGACTTGAGTTTGCCAGCTTCACCCACTATACTGAGGCCTATACTGGAGCCCTCATGCTCGGGTTTGACCACCACCGGAAAACCTAACACTTTCTCAACCTTCGCTTGTCCATTTGGGTCGTCACGATCAAGGATTAGGTAGGAAGCAACCGGAAGGCCGGCGTGTTCATAAAGTCGTTTTGAAAGGATTTTGTTTATGCCGAGAGCACTGCCAAGGACACCACTGCCATGATAGGGAATATCCAGTAGCTCCAAGAGTCCCTGGATTGTCCCGTCCTCCCCGTAACGTCCGTGGAGTATGATCAAGGCCACGTCGATCTTTTCAGCCTCGGTTATTAGGCGGGCCAAGTCATCCCTGGGGTCGTAGCGGCGGATATGGTACTTGTCCTTGTTTAGAGCTTGGTAAACTTGTTCTCCACTTTTTAGTGATACCTCGCGTTCGGCTGAGCGCCCGCCACTGAGCAATGCCACAGTTAGTTTCTCCATGGTGCTCTCCTATTCTTGCAGGGTGACCTGCAGTTACGAGAAGTTTTTTATTAGCAAAGGATCATTGAGACAAGCCCTAGGGGGCTAGTCGACAAAGGTGTTGATATTTCGTCAATCTCTATGGTGGAAGCAAATGTATTAAGTATATTGGCAAAATCTGATTTTGAATTCAACGGCCAATTTGAAGTTTGTGAGGAAAAAAAATTATGGTGAAAAAACAGAGAAAATCGGCGAAATCAGAAGATCATGAATGTTGATAACGGAAAAATCAGAAAAAATGCCTTCGTAAGCCCTTGAATATCAGTAAGATTTCGCGAAAGCCTGAAATAATGACTGTTGCCGCACCCTTATCAGAGTATACTTTAACAAGGTCCGGAAATCTGGATGAAATTTAATTGTTAACAAATGAGACCTGATTAGAGTAAAATACGCCTATACAGAGTTTGACATCAGAATTCGGATAGATTACAAAGCTAGCCCATGCAAGGCTACGTCTCCACGCTTCAGCCAGAATAAAGTATCGTCGATTTGACCACCGCTTTGCGCCCAACTAGAAATCGGCAACTCAATGACTCTGGAGACGGATTTGAATTTAGGGTATAGCATTTCTCTGGCATTCCGCTCCAGAGTAAACCAACCAAGCGGAACCTAAGCGAGAAAAATAGTAATCATGACCATCCGGATTTTCATTGCGTCTGAACGCTAGAGGATTTTTATTTCTGTGGTTTTGTCCTCGTTAGTCAAGTCTAATTCCTTGTGCACCAATAGATGGGGCTAAAATGCAGAGGGATTTAGCATATCTGTAGAGGGTGTTTTATGGAAGATATCTGGAGGCTTACCAAGGATGACCTGGAAAGTCGTATCTCCAGTAATTGTTATAAAATGTGGATTGTCCCTCTGGAGTTGGTCGTTTCCGATGAAGGTAAGGTTTCTCTGGCCTGCCCCAACCGGTTTTTTCTCAACTGGGTCCGGGAGAATTATCTAGCTGACATTAAGAGCAGTTGGGAAAGACACAGCGGCAGCTCCGAAGAAATTCATCTGCGGTTGGCCACCCCCCCCCGAAGTTCCCCAAAAGATGTAGATGATTCCAACCAATTGCCACTTCCATTGCCCCCGCAAGGTAACGGACAATTTTACCGTTTAAATCGCAGATTCACTTTTGATCAATTCGTGGTGGGTTCCGGCAATAGCTTTGCCTTTCAAGCTTCCTATGCCATTGCCAACGGCGACCGCGGTCTAAGCAGCTCTCTTTATCTCCTGGCTGATACCGGCCTGGGGAAAAGCCACCTCTCCCATGCAATCGGCAACTATATCTTATCCCACAACAGCAAAACCCGTGTTCTCTATCTCACTGCTGAGGAATTCACCAATGAGATGGTTGTGGCTATTAAGCAACGGCGCATGGAGGGATTCAAGGAGAAATACCGCAGCGCTTGCGATGTCCTTCTTTTGGAGGAAGTCCAGTTTCTCAGCGGCAAAGAAAAAACGCAGGCCGAACTGGCCTATACACTTGATGCCCTTAGCAGAGATGATAAGCGAGTCATATTCACTGGAACCCATTTCCCGAGGGATATTCCCAAACTCAAGAGCAAGTTGCAATCAAGATTGACCGCGGGAATGGTTACCCACATCGAACCTCCCGATTTTCAAACGAGGCTGAAGATTCTCGAGAAGAAGGCAGCCAACGAGGGAATCCGACTTCCTTCGGAGGTGGCAGAGTTGTTGGCCACCC
>JASFKF010000031.1:0-9107 GCA_050118775.1 Syntrophobacterales bacterium | reverse complement strand
TTTCAGGGGAATTTCAAACTTGAAACTTTGAACCTTATCGAGCTGAAAGCTAATAACAACTGGCTCAACCGACTAAACCGGCACAACCGGCCTAACCGGCCAGACTGGCTCAACTGGCTAAACAGAAAAATGACAGAGGTCAGAAGTCAGAGGTAAGATTATGGAATTTTTAGCTGACAGCTGACAGCTAATAACAACTGGCCATACTGGCTTAACCGGCTAAACATCCAAGGTGCAATAGGGTGAGTCACTCTATAAAAGACCTAAGATCAGCGGAACGCGAAGCGTGTCTGAGTTTCTGGATGGCCCGCTTCTCAATCTGCCGGATACGTTCCTTTGATACACCTAGCCTCCCGCCTATAGTTTTGAGGGTCTGAACCGGTTTGCCATCAATGCCAAATCGGGATTTGAGCACACCTTCTTCCCGGGGAGACAGTGAGGCCAGGACTCTTCTGGTGACATCAACAAGTTCTAACTGGCTAATCTCTTCAAGGGGTGAGATGCTCTTGTCATCCTCGATGAAATCGCCAAACCGTTGCTCCCGTTGCCCAACCGTTGCCTCCAAAGAGGCCGGACGACACGAGAGTTGGCCTAGCATGGTAACTTTCTCTAATGGTAAACCGCTGCGCTCGGCAATCTCCATGGGACTGGGTTCGCGGTCTAACTCTTCGTAAAGTTCGGAGGTTACCTTATGAAAGAAGCTTTTCATCTCTATTACGTGAACAGGCAGCCGGATAGTATTGGTCTTTTCGTAGATTGCTCGGATAATAGACTGTCGTACCCACCAAGTTGCGTAGGTGCTGAAACGATTGCCCTTGGTATAATCATATCGGGAAACCGCCTTGAGCAGCCCCATGTTTCCCTCTTGTATAAGGTCAAGAAAACTAAGGCCCCGGCTGCGGTATCGCTTGGCAATACTAAGCACTAAGCGCAAGTTGCCCTTAACCATCTCATCCTTGGCAACGTCGATTTGATCAACCACATGGCGAGCCTCAACAGCAAGTCCCTTGCAGGTTTCAGGTGCATCCTCCACAGCGGCAACAGATTCTAGAGTAGAAACAATGTGTACAACGATTTTCTCTCGCAGCCCGGGATAAGTCCCTACCTCGCTCTGCCACCTGACTATTTTGTTACGGAGATTGCCAAAGAGCTCTGCGGATGCGCAGTGGGTTACGACCAGATTGACCAGCCCTTCTTGAGACTCCTTTATAGTTCGGGCCAACTCAATCTCTCGTTCGGGACTCAGCAGCTGAAATCGAGAGACATCTTGAAGATAGAAACTGACCAGATTTGATTGAAAGAGTTCCTCTTCTTCCTCTTGACAGGGAGCCAAGGGATCTGGCTCCTCTTGTAGATCGAGATTGGTTTCTGCCCTACTTAGTTTTTGATCTTGATCAGACTGTTCTGCCGGGTGAGATTCCTCCCTGTCCCAAACATAATCTGGATATAAATCTTGAATGGCCAGACCAAGAGATGACTGATTTAGGGAAGCCGACATGGTTCTACTCCTCAGTGAATGGTAAGAGGCGAAAGAGTACTCGAAACCTATAGTATTTTTCGCCAATAGATCTCTTCTCTGGGGTAAAAGAGAAGGAGAATGACTTTATTTCCCTCAAGCTACAGATATATGGGGAAATGTAAATTAGGTGAATTGTGTATATTTAGAAAAGGAATACCTTATTTGCGGACTTTTTCTCAGTAGGGAGCATTTAAAATTTAAAATTCAAGATTGTAGATTGCGGATTTCTTTGGTTCCCATTTGACTCAATCTAAAATCTGCAATTTCAAATCTTAAATAGTTATCACTTCATTCCTTCAGCTAATATACTCTCGATCAGAGCTAGTATTTCCTCTCTACTCGAGGAGCCTTTTGAGAGAAAAAAGTCGGCACCGTAGTTCTTGGCAGCCTCCCGGTACTCAGGTAAGTCATAGCTAGTAAGAATTATCACTATTATCCCAGAATATCGTGACTTTATTTCTCTGGTTACCTCAAGGCCGCTTTGACCTGGCAGTTTAATGTCCATGAACACAACGTGGGGGGAGAGGGCATCTATTTTTTTAAGAGCCTCTTCGCCGTTTTCAGCCTCCTCCACATCCATGGAGGGGAATTGCTCGCACAGCATCTCCTTCAGGGATTGTCGAAAAGGGGCATTATCCTCAACAAGCAGTGTCTGCAACATGTACTTCCACCCCGTAGCGGGTGAGGCGCTGAGAAAGTATGATCTCTGGAGAAAAAAACTCTATCTAACTCTACAACAACCGGCTACAGGGTAGATATGGGGTGAATACGGTAGATGTTGTAATATTTCGCTGTATTTTTCAGAGGGGACAGAAAGGAGCTAAGGGTTAAATTGATTACCGACGCTTTACAGTTATACGTGCAAGATGTATTCTGGCAAAAAATTTATTGTTTGGTTGCCCCATGAGAGAAAAAGGAAGAATCGTTATTGCCGAAGACCACACGATTCTCAGAGAAGGATTGCGCGCCCTGCTGTCCTCACAGGAGAATCTCGAAGTTGTAGGAGAAGCAGAGGATGGCAGGGAAGCCATTCGGCAGGTAGAAAAGCTCACGCCCGATCTGATTCTAATGGATCTCTCCATGCCGAAAATGAACGGGATTGAGGCCATTAGAGAAATCAGGCGGCGGGTCCCAGAGACGAGGATTTTGGCTCTTACAGTTCACAAGGCGGAGGAGTTTATCCTGGAAGTCCTCCAGTCTGGGGCAGATGGATACATTCCAAAGGATGCCTCCTCCAACGAGTTGATGATGGCCATAAAAAGCATCCTCATGGGAAAGCGGTATCTGAGCCCATCCGTTTCAAATGTTGTGATAGAGGGCTACTTAGAATCCAGACGAACCTCTGAGTCCATTACTCCCTGGGGCAAACTGACCAAACGGGAGCGAGAGATTCTGAAGTTGATTGCCGAAGGATACAAGAACAAGGATATCGCTGACTACCTGTGCATCAGTGTGAAGACAGTAGAAAAGCACCGGGCCAACCTTATGAAGAAGTTGGACCTCCACAGCGCGGCGGCCTTGACAGCCTATGCAATGGAAAGGGGGTTGGTTACCAGATGATTCCATTTCGGATTTCGGATTTCGGATTTCGGATTGTGGAACTCGGATTTAGCATTTCCAATATCCTTTGACAGCAGTCCCTTTGCCCCTGTCTGTTTCTAAGGAAAAAAGCCCTCCAGATAAATCTATTCGTTCTCGCATGCTAGCCAGGCCAAATCCTCTCCTAAAGTCATCAACAGAGAGCGCCTCATCAAGATCGAAGCCGCAGCCGTTATCCTCAATGGCCAGTTGGATGGTGTTGTTCTTCTTATCAAGGGAGATGGTCACCCGGTTTGCCCCACTGTGTTTCACCACGTTATTCAGGGCTTCCTGTAAGACCCGATAGATTACGATCTTTAGGGGCTCAGGAACTTCAGTCTCTTTTACACTTATCTCTCTCTTTACTTCCACGCTTGAGTAGGTCTCCTGCAATTCACGGCAAAACCAGGCGATAGTTGCCAAGATACCCAAGTCATCAAGAGTAGAGGGGCGCAGATCCATTGTTATTCTTCGCACCTCTTCAACGGTGTTCTGGATAAGGGGAATGAGGTTGTTCAAGCTGTTAACACCTGAATCGGTGAAATCTTTGCTTATCTGCCCGAGAGCATCCTCGACCCTAAATTTGATCGAACTCAGGGATTGACCAATGCCATCGTGGAGTTCCCGGGCGATCCGGCTTCTTTCCTTCTCCTGGACGGTGAGGAGTTGAGAAGAGAGTAAGCGCAGTTCTTTCTCCGATTGCTTCAGCTTTTCGTAAGCTTCGACTAGTTCTGCAGTGCGCTTTTCAACTCGCATCTCGAGTTCATCGTGAGCTTGTTGCAGTGCCTCTTCCGCCCGCCCGCGCTGAATGGCAAGGGCATAGAACTCGGCCAATCGACGAATTGCTTCGAGATCAAAGTCGGTGTAGTTTTCCTTTTTATTGGCCAAAGCAATTTGGCCAACTAACTCCCCGGCCAGAGTAACCGGCACAGAGAGAAAGCGCTTGAGAGGTATATGTCCCTCCGGGACTCCCGTTGACGCGGGGTGTGTTCCCGCAGAGTTGCTGAAGAAGGGCTCGAGATTATTCAAGCAATAGCCCCAGAGCCCGTGGTAAGTACCGTCCTCTCCTAAGGGGAAGGCAATTCTCTCCTCTACCGATGAGACCTTGCACTGATCCCCCATCATCTCGGTAAGGGTATGTCCAAGATTGTCACCAGTCCTGGGGTCGATGGAGGAAACGTAGCCGTGCCCACTGTCTGTCATACGCTTGGCCAGGTCCAAAATTATATTGGCTATATCCTTGATTGAAGAGTAAGGAGAAATGAGGGGTTTATATAATGTTGAGAGAGCAGCATTTACTTTAAGTTCCCATTTTAGTTCAGCCTCCGCCTCCTTTAGTTCAGTTATATCTTGGACAACCGTACTTACACCCTGCACAGTGCCTCCTTCCGACCTCAAGGGATGATAGCTTATGAGCCAGTGGTGTGGCATCTCAGGTTCTCCAGGGGTAACGCCGTGGATCTCGAAATTGAGAATTGGTTCACCTGACTCTATTACTTGACGGTAGATTGGCTCTAACTTTGAAGTGAGACCTGGAATAATATCCCCGAGGGTTCGACCGATGTGCTCCGATACTGGCTTGCCATTGATGGCGGCCAGCCTCTGGTTAACCCGTAAAAAGCGTAACTGAGTATCCATGAAGCAAAGTCCAACTGGGGCAGTCCTGTAAAGATGATCAAGTTCAGCGAGCTGTTTACGCAAGAGATGCTGACTTTCCTCCAGTTCCTTCTCCACCTTAACGCGCTCGGTAATGTCATCTGCAATGCCAGCGATACGATAAACCTCTCCCTTTTCGTTGCGAATGGGAAAGGCGCGAGCCGCGATCCACCTCACTGACCCGTCTGGCCGCACAATACGGTACTGGGGAAATATCACCTCAGACAGTTCGGCTAATCCTTCTTCCTTGGGAATCGCACCGCTGACATGCTCATGGTCCTCCTCCAACACAGCATCCAGCCACGAGCGCGGTTTCTCATATAGACTCTGGCAGGATCTGCCCCATGTGTCCTGGTAAGCTGGACTGATATAAATGACCTCGTTCCAATCTGGTGAACCTAGCCAGAAAACGCCTTTGATATTTTCGGCAAGCTGGCGAAAACGCTCCTCGCTCTCCTGTAACCGGACGATCATGGGGTTACTAACCCGGACAAAAACTAATGCCCCAAGAATAACAACCAGAAGTCCAGCACAGATTGCCGTTATTCCGGCTTTCACAAAGGGTGCTCGAACCTCGGCCAAATCAATCTTTGCCACTATTCCCCAGTCCAATTCTTTTACTGGTTCGTGGGCTGCCAGTACTAGCTCCCCGCGATAATCGAGACCGACTACAGTGCCGGACATTCCGCTAAGAGCGCGTCTCATAGGCTCGGCAAGTTTTGAGTTCAGAGGAAGAAATTCTGGTTGCTCAAGGTCCGAGTGGCGGTGACTTAGGAGAAAGAAAATATTCTCCCCTTGGCGGCGGGCGAGGGTAAACTCCCCAGTCTTGCCAAATCCCTTGTAGTTTCTGTGTGCAGCTCTAATCTGACTCAAGGTGGCTACTTTTGCACCATGAGGATAAGATGCGGGATCTCTCCTGGCGCGGGCAGTGTCAAACCGAGCCACCGCCTCTATGAGACGAGCCTGACTTTGGGCGACCTCCACCAATCTTGCTCGCTCTTCGTCAAAAGCTGTGCCGTACAGAAGGTAGATGGTAATTCCGGCGACAAGCAAGGAGACGGTAGTCATAATGAAGATCAGGAAAGTAAGCCTTTTTCTTTCACCCATGGTTCCCTCCAGGGCTTTTCTCAGCACGGCGAGAGTCGTGACCTCATCTGTTGGTATTTGTCGCTGATTTTACATTCTAGTATCTGGTAAAGCCGAGTTTATACAGATAATTAGGTGAGAGCACTTAAGGTGCATGTCTTGCAAAGCAATAAGGAAGCACTAACGGTTGAGGTATTGTTTTTTAGGGCAGTAGAGTTCTCAGAGATCTTTTGACAAGGAAATGTAAAATGTTGCCCCTTTATTTTTGCCAGCTTCGGCCCAGACTTTGCCTCGGTGCCGTTCCGCTATTTCACTGACTATAGCTAGCCCCAGCCCGGCCCCCTCAACATCTTTGGAACTGTCATCCCGGCGAAAGGCGGCGAAAAGACTTTCGTAATCCCTCCCTCTTAACCCTATACCATTGTCACTCACAGAAAGAATATGGAAATCGTCAGACTCCTGGTATCTCACTTTTATCTCACTTAGATTTTCTCCCCCGTACTTCAGGGCGTTATCCACAAAATTCCTGAATACCCTGAGCAGAGATATCTTATCTGCCAAAAACTTGGGAATTGATTCAGGTTCCAGCCATTTAATCTGACGAATAGTGAGCCGCGGGGAGAATTCGTCCTTGATGATCTGAAGAATCTCTTTTAAATCCAAATACTCCAACTTAAGAGGTGCTTCCTGAGCCTCCATATAGGCATTGATTTTTTCAATCAGGGCACCAACATGAAGCGAAGCTCTAAGGATTTGATCGCAGTACCTCCTGCCCTTTTCGTCGAGGTTATCCTTGTAACGGTCGTGCATACGTTTTGTCAGGCCATAGATGGCTGCCGCTGGACTTTTGAGGTCGTGTGATACCGAATAGGCAAAAAGTTTTATTTTTTCGGCACTTTTTTCTAATGCTTCCTCCATTTTCTTACGGTCGGTGATGTCGAGAATCATAGCCTGTTTGGATATTGTACCATCGGCGTTGTATATCGGCGTATTTACAACGTAATACCAGCGGTTGTCTTTAGGACTCTCGATCTCCCATCTCACAGTTTCACCTTCAAGCACCCGTTCTTTGACGCACCATGGGCAGACAGAATCCCTCTCATGTAGCACCCGGTAACACAGTTCACCGGTTGCGTCGTGTCCAGTTCGTTTGATTAACTCCTCGTTCATGAATTCAATCCGATAGTCTTCGGAGCAGATGTAGATGAGTCCATCGAAAGCTTCCACAATGGCTCGATATCTCTCTTCCCTCTCCCTTAGTGTTTGATCAACCCAATCGTGCTCAGCTGCCAATTCTTCCAGTTCGCCAACCTTTTGGCGCAATGAGGCCAATTCATCAACCAGTTGCTCTCTGCTTTTTTCTTGATCCTTCATTATTATTTTCTTTTGCAGTGACATTTAGCCCGAGGAAAATCAACTCTAGTGGGCAACAATACAGCTGAAGTGAAAACCTAGTTGGGAGCCAGAAAAATGGGCTGATTTCAGGCTACAAGATGGCAGAAAAAGTAGCAAGAAAAAAGTGCTAAATGACGTTGAAACGAGTGAAATGCTTGGAAAATCCTTCTTATGACATTACAATGAACAATCTAATTTATTGCAAAATACCCCCTAACTCTACCCCCTTATTGAAATTGGGGTTGGGGGGGATTTGGTGGAGGTGACAGTTTCAATGAATCTTAAAAGAGTCAGAACATTAAAGGACGGAACTAGAAAGAAAGGTCAGGTTGTCTACTGGATGAGCCGCGACCAGAGGGTGGAAGACAACTGGGCCCTCCTCTATGCCCAAGAATTGGCAGTGCAAATGAAAGCACCACTGGCAGTGGTATTTTGCCTGGTTCCCCAGTTCCTCAATGCCACCTTAAGACAGTTTGACTTCATGCTCAAAGGACTGAAGCAGGTGGAAAAGGGCCTCACAGATCTAAAAATCCCTTTTTTTCTCATAAGGGGATGGCCAAAAAAAGAAATACCCAACTTCGCCTCTGAAAATAAAGTCGCCCTTTTTGTAAGCGACTTTGATCCCCTAAATATAAAAAAGAAGTGGAAGGAGGAGGTGGCAAATAGTCTAAAGATTCCCCTGTACGAGGTGGACACACGAAACATTGTGCCCTGTTGGATTGCCTCGCCTAAACAGGAATATGCGGCATACACCCTGAGGCCGAAGATTCGCCGTTCCCTGCCCGAGTTCCTGGAAGAATTCCCCAAGTTGCAGGTTCATCCTTTCACCTGGAAAGGTAAGGTGAAAAGCACCAACTGGAAAAGGGTAGTAGGCGGCTTGGAGGTCAATGGGGATGTCCGCGAGGTGGATTGGCTTGAGCCCGGCGAGAGAGCGGCCCGTCAAACTCTAAATCGTTTCCTTAATAAAAAATTGCAGGAATATGATGAAAAAAGGAATGATCCCACGAAAAACAGCGTGTCCCATCTCTCCCCCTACCTTCATTTTGGTCAAATTTCCGCCCAGCGCGTGGCCCTGGAAGTAAAGAAAAGCCAGCCAAAATTGGAGAAAAAGGACTCTTTCCTGGAAGAGCTTATTGTCCGACGAGAACTCTCTGATAATTACTGCTTTTACAACGAAAAATACGATCAATTCGAGGGCTTCCACCCTTGGGCCCAAAAAACACTAAATGAACATCGCGGTGACAAGAGAGAATACCTTTATTCTTCGGAAGAATTCGAAGAAGCAAAGACGCACGACGATCTCTGGAATGCGGCCCAGATGGAGATGGTTCTTAAGGGGAAGATGCATGGCTACATGAGAATGTACTGGGCGAAAAAAATCCTGGAGTGGACAGAGTCTCCAGAGAGTGCTTTAGAGATAGCCATCTACTTGAACGACAAGTATGAACTCGACGGCAGAGACAGCAACGGCTACGCGGGCATTGCTTGGAGCGTGGGAGGCGTGCACGACAGGGCGTGGAATGAACGGCCAGTCTTCGGCAAGATTCGCTATATGAGCTACAATGGATGCAAGCGGAAGTTCGATATTCAAAGCTATATTCAAAAAAATCTTTCTTATAAGTAAAGTATCCCCGCTCATGACCGCTTGCCATGAGCCGACTAGAAAGGGTGGGGTTCCCCATAGGGGGCTCACTCAAGCAAAGGTCAGGGCAATGTGTTTCTCAAAATCCCCCAAAACCCCCTTTACAAAAGGGGGGCATTAAATGGGATATCTCTCATGCAAACAAGTCATCTTCCCCCTCTGCTAAAGGGGGATAAAGGGGGATTTTACTGCACCTTCGTCTTCCCGAAAATCGCTGCAGCATATTTACTC
>JASFKF010000030.1:0-9181 GCA_050118775.1 Syntrophobacterales bacterium | reverse complement strand
TCTCCAGGTCTCACCTGTTGCTTGATGATCTTCTCCGGGGTACTGGCCGCCACTTCCTCGATATCCATGCCCCCAGCCTCACTGGCCATGAACACCAAGCTAGCCGTGGCCCTGTCCGGCACCACCCCTAAATAAAGCTCCTTGTCGATTGCCAAACCCTCCTCTACCAAGACCTTGCCAACGATCTTTCCTTCTGCGCCGGTTTGATGGGTGACAAGGGTCATCCCCAAGATCTCGCTAGCTACCTTCGCTGCCTCCTCTGCCGAGTCGGCCAACTTGACGCCCCCTCCTTTGCCTCGGCCACCCGCGTGAATTTGTGCCTTCACCACCACCGGCAAAACCGCCAACTCTTCGGCAACTTCCTTGGCCTCATCCACATTAAAGGCCACACGGCCCCTTGGTATTGGAATGTCAAATTTGTCAAACAACTCCTTTGCCTGATACTCGTGAATATTCATGATTCAATTCTCCACTTAAATGTATTAACCACAGAGATGATTTTAGATTTTAGATTGTCAAAAGTATAAACCAGAATATTTTCCAATCTGCAATCCACAATCAACAATCTGAAATTCCAGCTCTTTGTTTCCTCAGTGATCGCTGTGGTTCTATCAATCACATCGCGACCAGGAGGTCGCTCCTACAGAACAAATTTGTGACTAGACGCTAGGCGCTCTGCGCTATGCACTAGGCACTCAAGTCCGATTCATCTTTATGACAAAAAGAGAAGAGATTATCAAGGATATTAGCTAAGAAAATTTGCAGCATGAGCCCAACAGGTAAATGACATGAATATATCCATTTTCAATTGATTTTTACATGAATTTTGGTTACAATTTGATACTCGTGCAACAATGCACAAAGTTTCAACTGGGATAGAGACAAATTTCACATTTTGCTTGACAACCATTACCCCCCATACTAGAAAATGTTGTCTTAGTAGATAAACACTGGGGCTTCAGCCCTGTCCAGGGGGTCAACCGGTGCACCGACCAAACGTGGCCGTCCTTTTTTGCCAGCAAACTGCCCTTTTGTTTCAACTCACCTCGTTGCAGGAGAAAATATGAGTGCCAAGAAGAAAAAAAATGGAACCATCGGTTCAGTCTTGGTGGTAGGCGGAGGTATCGCCGGAATGCAAGCAGCTCTGGATCTGGCGAATTCCGGCTATTACGTCTACCTGCTTGAGAAATCCCCTGCCATCGGCGGAGTAATGGCGCAGCTCGACAAGACCTTTCCCACCAACGAATGCGCCATGTGAATTATCTCTCCTAAACTGGTCGAGGTCGGCCGGCATTTGAATATAGAGTTGATCACTCTCGCTGACTTAGTAAGCGTGGACGGACAACCAGGCAAGTTCAAGGTGAAGGTAAATAAGCGAGCCCGCTATATTGACCCTGAGCTCTGCACAGCCTGCGGTATTTGTTATGCAAACTGTCCGGTGACGAATGAGCCATATCCTAAAAAAGCTCGGGAGTAAAGGTCTAAGCCTGAGCCAAAATGAACTGGGAGGGAATATCCGTGGCTGAAAGCGCAACTTCACAGGAGATGGCAAAGATGGTGGAGCAGCCTGAAATTGATTTCAGGGCCTTAGACGATCTGATAAACGAGAGGTTTGCTGGGGACCAAGAGAATCTCATCATGATCTTGCAGGCGATCAACAAAGAGTACAATTACCTCCCCAGACCTGCTCTAAATTACGTCTCCACTAGGCTCGACGTTCCGTTGAGTCAGATATATGGAATAGCCACTTTTTACAGCATGTTTAGCCTTGAGCCGAGGGGCAGAAATATCGTTACCATTTGTCTTGGTACTGCCTGTCACGTCCGTGGGGGCGAACGCATCAAAGAAAGGCTAGAAAGCCATTTAGGCATTCACGCTGGTGATACCACAGAAGATATGCGTTTTACCTTGGAGACGGTTCGCTGCATTGGCTGCTGTAGTTTAGGGCCTGTGGTTACTATTAATGAAAAGGTATACGCCCGCACTGACTCAGAGAAAACTCTTAAGACCTTAGACCAATATGAATAAAGCCACTGTAAACCGAGAAGGCGTCGAGTCATGAGGATAACCAAGAAAGATCAATTACAGAAGATAAGGGGTGAGGTGCAGGACTCTATTTATGCACCAACGCTGCTTAAGATAAATGTCGGCATGGCTACCTGCGGCATAGCTGCTGGGGCCAAGGACGTCTACGATAAAGCCCGCGAGATATTTAATGAACAGGAGGTGCTGGTAGCCAGAACCGGCTGTTTGGGGTTGTGCGAGGAAGAGCCGCTGGTGGACATCCAGGCGCCAGGCCAGCCCCGCATTGTCTACCGGCGCGTCTCTGCGGACAAGGTGATGGAGCTGGTGGAAGCTCATCAGAAAGCTGAGTACCTGGAAAAAGCCATTCTTGGCCAGATGAAGGACCCTCGCTCCATCCTTGAAGACGACATAGACAATCCTTTGAAAACTATATTTTCTAGCAATGGCATTCCCACCTTGGAAGAAATACCTTTTTACAGCAAGCAGCTAAAGATAGCCCTGAGGAATTGCGGTTACATAGATCCTGAGAGCATTGAAGAGTATATAGGTAGAGGCGGCTACTTCGCAGCCTTCCATGCCCTACACCAAATGGAGCCGGAAGAGATTATTGAGGCTATCAAAATCTCGGGACTCAGGGGAAGAGGGGGAGGCGGTTTTCCCACTGGGATAAAATGGGCAACCTGTCGTAAGGCTCACGGGGAGAAAAGATACGTTATCTGCAATGCCGACGAGGGCGACCCCGGCGCTTACATGGACAGGAGTGTCCTGGAAGGTGATCCTCACAGTGTGCTGGAGGGCATGATCATAGGGGCTTATGCTATTGGCTCTAATGAAGGTTTTATCTATGTGCGCAACGAATACCCTTTGGCTGTGGTCAGACTGATTGAAGCCATTAAGCAGGCTGAAAATCACGGCCTATTAGGCGACGACATTTTGGGCAGTGGTTTCAACTTCAACATAAAGATCAGCACCGGAGCAGGTGCTTTTGTCTGCGGTGAGTCAACCGCCTTGATGCGCTCTCTCGAGGGTAAGGTTGGCAGGCCCCGGGCCAAATACATCCATACGGTAGAGAAGGGATACCGCGACAGTCCCTCCACTCTCAATAACGTGGAGACCTGGGCCAACGTGCCGGCAATTATGAGCAAGGGAGCCGAATGGTACGCCTCTCTCGGCACCGAGAAGAGCAAGGGTACCAAGGTCTTTTCCTTGGTAGGCAAGGTGAAAAACACCGGTTTGGTGGAAGTGCCCATGGGCACCTCTCTTAGAACGATCATCTACGATGTGGGGGGAGGAATTCTCCGGAAAAAGAAGTTCAAGGCCGTGCAGACCGGTGGCCCCTCAGGTGGTTGCGTTCCCGAGGGATTGCTCGATCTGCCTGTGGATTACGAACGACTCACCCAGGCGGGCTCCATGATGGGCTCTGGCGGAATGATCGTCATGGACCAGGATACCTGTATGGTGGACGTGGCCAGGTACTTTCTCGAATTTCTCCAAGAGGAGTCCTGCGGCCAGTGCGTGCCCTGTCGAGAGGGCATCATGAGACTTTTACAGGTATTGACCGACATTTGTGCAGGCAAAGGCAAAGACGGCGACATTGAGCTATTGGAAGATCTTTCCGACACGGTAGTCAAGCTCTCCCTTTGCGCTCTGGGAGGAACCGCCCCTAATCCGGTTCTCACCACCCTGGCCTACTTTCGCAACGAATATGAAACGCACATTTACGATAAGAAGTGCCCCGGCGGTGTCTGCAAGGAACTCTTCTACTACGAAATAGATGAAGAAAACTGTAACGGCTGCCACGTCTGTTTCAGGAAATGCCCTGAGCAAGCTATCTCGGGTGAGAAAAAGGAAGTTCACACTATTGACCAGGAAAAATGCATCAAGTGTTCCATTTGTTATGAATCGTGTAAGTTCGACGCCATACTCATTAAGTGACAAGCATAGCAAGGAATGACACATGGTAACCTTCAAACTGAACGGCAAAGAAGTAGAAGTTGAAGAAGGGTTAACGATCCTCCAGGTTGCAGAGCAACACAACATCCACATACCCACCCTCTGTAACCACAAAGCCCTAGAACCGGCCGGCTTGTGCCGGATCTGTTCAGTAGAACTCTTCGACGGACGGAGAACAAGATTTGTCACTGCCTGTAACTATCCGGTTTGGACGGGCATGGAGGTCAAGACCGATACGGAGGAGGTCCTCCACCACAGGAAGACCATCGTTGAGCTGCTGCTGGCTCGCTGTCCCAACAATGACTTCGTCAAAGATCTGGCGGCGCAGTATGGGGTCGATGAACCTAGATTTAAACTGGACGATGATGATTGCATTCTTTGTGGCCTCTGCGTTCGCATGTGCGAGAGGATAGGCGCTCGGGCAATTGATTTTTCCGGCCGTGGCACGAAAATGGAGGTGGCAACCCCCTTTGACACCTTCTCGGAAGCATGCGTAGCCTGCGGCGCCTGCGACTTTATCTGCCCCACCGGCCACATCAAGCTTGCTGAAATCACCGACAAAGAGGTTCGACCAATATTGTCTGAGTATGACGAGGGGTTGCGGGGCCGAAAACCCGTTTATGTCCCCTATGCACAGGCAGTACCCAACATACCGGCAATAGATAGGTCAAAGTGTGCCCACTTTCTTACCGGTGATTGTAAAATCTGCGCCGATTTCTGTCCTACTGGCGCTATAGACCACACCCAAGTTGACCAAGAGGTGGAACTCGAAGTGGGGGCCGTTATCTTGGCCACTGGCTTCAAAGCCTTTGATCCCTCCATGCACGATGAATATTCCTATGCCAAACATCCCAATGTGGTGACATCCATGGAGTTCGAGCGGATTCTTTCCTCCTCAGGACCGTGGCAAGGCCACCTCATTCGCCCTTCAGACCATAAGGAACCTGAGAAAATAGCCTGGCTCCAGTGTGTAGGCTCTCGAGATATAAACCACTGTGATAATGGATACTGCTCCAGTGTCTGCTGTATGTATGCCATTAAGGAGGCGGTCATTGCCAAAGAACATGTCAAAGGTGGTCTGGATGCCGCCATCTTTTACATGGACATGAGGACTTACGGTAAGGAATTCGAGCAGTACTATAACCGGGCTATGGACAACGGAGTCCGTTTCTTGCGCTCCCGCATTCACAGCGTAGATCCCGTACCGGAAACAGACAACTTGTCTCTCAGCTATGTAAGCGAAGAAGGTGAGATCGTCAGCGAAGAATTTGACCTGGTGGTGCTATCCGTGGGCTTGGAGGTTCCCCAAGAGACCTTGGAACTTGCGGAAAAAGTGGGATTGGATCTCAACCAATATCACTTTGCCTCAACCAGCAGCTTCAGCCCGGTGGAAACAACCAGGCCCGGCATATACGCCTGTGGTGTCTTGCAGGGTCCCAAAGACATTCCCCTGGCAGTGATGGAAGCCTCGGCTGCGGCCGGCGCCGCGGCCAGCCGCCTTGCCGGCTCACGCTATACCCTGATCAGGGAGAAAACCTTTCCCGAGGAGCGTGATGTTAGTGCTGAAGAGCCCCGTATCGGCGTTTTTGTCTGCAACTGCGGGACAAACATCGGCGGCGTGGTTCGAGTTCCTGAAGTGGCCGAATACGCCAAGACGCTTCCCAACGTGACCTATGTGCAGGAAAATCTTTTCTCTTGCTCCACCGACGCTCAGGCCCAGTTG
Source organism: Syntrophobacterales bacterium (assembly GCA_050118775.1). Lineage (GTDB taxonomy): Bacteria > Desulfobacterota > Syntrophobacteria > BM002 > BM002 > BM002. Next base: position 3,480 of record JASFKF010000030.1, on the reverse strand, counting down.
GCAGATATCATTAAACAGCAAGATCTCAACCGGGTGGTGGTTGCCGCCTGCTCACCCCGCACCCACGAACCGCTTTTCCAGGAGACTCTGCGCAACAGCAGCCTGAACAAATACCTTTACGAGCAGGCCAATATCCGCGACCAGTGCTCTTGGGTCCATGCCAACGATCCCGATTCTGCCACTAATAAGGCTAAGGACCTGGTCAGAATGGCAGTTGCCCGGGCCAGCTTAATTGAGCCGCTGCCAATGCCTGCGGTGGCGGTTAATCCAGCAGCTCTGGTGGTGGGTGGTGGTGTTGCCGGTATGACCTGCGCCCTTACCCTGGCCGAGCAAGGTTTTAAAGCGTACATTGTTGAGAAAAGCGAGAGTTTAGGTGGCCAGGCTCTCAATTTGAAAAAGACCTGGAAGGGTGAATCCATCCCAGACTTTCTCAAAGACTTGGTTGCCAAGATCAACAAACATAAGAACATCGAAGTTCACCTTAATGCTGAAGTCAGAGAGGTGTCTGGTTTTGTTGGCAACTTCAAGACAAGTCTAGGTCTCAATGGTGGTGAAAATGTCCTTGAGATCGAGCACGGAGCAACCGTGCTGGCCACCGGTGCCCGCTCCATCACCCCCGAGGAATATCTTTATGGCCACAGTGATCGGATCTTTAACTGGCATGAACTTGATGAAGCCTGGGAAAGTGACCTGGTAAAAAACGGAGAGAGTGCCATCTTTATCCAGTGTGTCGGTTCCAGGGAACCAGAGCGACCGCACTGCAGTAAGATCTGCTGCACTTTCTCGGTGCAGAAGGCAGTGGAGCTAAAAGAACGCAACCCGGAAATGGATGTCTATATCCTTTACCGGGATATCCGAACTTACGGTGAAAGGGAGGACATTTACAAGGAAGCCAGGGCAAAAGGTGTCATCTTCATCCGTTACACTCCGGAGAATAAACCGGTGGTCAAGGAGAGCAAAAAAGGCGAACTGGAGGTCACGGTTGTGGATCACGTTCTCCAGCGGCCCATCACCCTCAAACCAGATTTCATCACGTTGGCCAGCGCCATCGAGACTGAAGGTATGGAAAATTTGGCTCAAATGTGCAAGGTACCTCTGAGCCAGGACAACTTCTTTTTGGAAGTACACATGAAGCTGCGTCCAGTGGACTTCGCCACTGACGGTGTCTTCGTCTGCGGCCTTGCCCATTATCCCAAGCCCATTGATGAGTCCATCGCCCAGGCTCAGGCAGCGGCGGCTCGAGCCGCTACCATCCTGGCCCAGAAAAGAATCGAGGTGGAGGGTGTGGTCTCCAGCGTGGATCAAGACCTCTGCCGAGGCTGCGGCCAGTGTGTAGAGGCCTGCCCCTATGGGGCTCCTGAACTGGTGGAGATTAGTCCGGGTGTCACAGTATCCCAGATACAAGAAGCACTCTGCAAGGGTTGTGGAGCCTGCGCTGTAGCCTGCCCCACGGGGGCTGCTGGTATCCGCCACTTTACCGACCACGAGGTGCTCACAATGGTTGAAGCAGCCCTCTGCGAATGAGATGTGTGATATGAGATATGGGATGTGAGATTATACCAGATAGTCTCTATCTCACATCACAGATCTCAGTCGAATACATACCTACGGTATGAGAGGAAGAAATACTATGGCTGGAAAATTCGAACCCAAAATCATCGCTTTTTGCTGCAACTGGTGCGCCTATGCCGGGGCTGACCTGGCCGGGGTCAGTCGAATGCAATACCCGCCTAACATTCGGGTGATTCGAGTCATGTGCTCGGGTCGGGTCTCACCCGATTTTATTCTCAAGGCTTTCCAGAAGGGGGCAGACGGCGTTCTGGTAAGCGGCTGACACATTGGCGACTGCCATTACCTGGATGGTAATGAGAAAGCCAAACGGATCATCGACATGACCCGCGAACTGTTGGGCTTAATGGGCATTGACAACGAACGGTTGGGCTTGGAATGGGTTTCATCTGCTGAAGCCGCACGCTTTGCCGAAATCGTAACTTCTTTTACCCAAAAAATTAAAGACCTGGGGAAGAATCCCCTGGGAGTAGCCGCATGAACATCGAAGATGCTGCCCAATTGACTCAAACTTACTATTGTCTGGATTGCGGGGTGTGTACCGGAAGCTGTCCTGTATCGAGGGTTCTCCCCAGCTTTTCACCCCGTCTGATTGTGGAAAAGGCCTTGCTGGGTTTGGGCGACGAGCTCCTCAAGGACCGCGAACTTTGGTCCTGCCTTACTTGCAGCCGTTGCTCTGAGCGCTGCCCCGCAAGTATAAATTTTCCAGAGTTTATGCGTCTCCTCAGAGAAGAAGCCACCATACTTGGAACAGCGCCGGTCTATTCCCATCATGGCATGCTTCAGACCATCATGGAACTCCAGACCCAGGGAATCAACCAGAAGAAAACCGAGTGGGCCAAGGAAGCGGGAAAAGTGGCCAAGAAGGGCGACACTTTCTTTTTCGTGGGCTGCATGCCCTATTTTCAGGTCATTTTCCGGGACATTGGGGTAGACAGCCTCTCTGTGAGCAAGAACATTATCAAAATCCTCAATGGCGCGGGCATCAAACCGGTGGTGAGTGACGAAGAACACTGCTGCGGTCACGATATGCTCTGGAACGGTCAGGTTGAGATCTTCAAGAAACTGGCCGCCCATAATCTGGAAGTAATTCGCAACTCCGGGGCCAAGCGGGTTGTTTTTAATTGTCCGGAAGGTTACTACACCTTTAAAAAACACTACACCGAGCATTTTGGAGAGCTCGGCTTCGAAGTCGTCCACTTCTACGATCTCGTCGCCCAAATGCTGGCGGATGACGCTTTGAAGGTGGAAAATGGTGCGGGCCCCTTGACCTTTCATGATCCCTGCAGATTGGGGCGAATGGCTAAGATTTACGATGGGCCCCGAGAGATCCTCAACAGGCTTGCAACAGACAAATTTAAGGAGATGGAAAGAAATCGGGAAAATGCGGTTTGCTGCGGTACCAGCGGCTGGGCCAACTGCGGCACAGGTTCCAAACAGATTCAGATGGAGCGTTTGGCTGAGGCCAAGGCCACCGGTGCTCAAACCCTAGTCACTGCTTGTCCCAAGTGTCAGATCCACCTAAACTGTGCCCTCAACAATATGGATATTGATCTCCAGATAAAGGACCTGACTTCGGTACTGGCGGAGGCAATTTCAGTTTAGCCCGTTTAGCCAATTATGCCGGTTTAGCCAGAAGTTAATTGTTAATATTTATCAACTGGCTCAACTGGCTTAACTGACCTAACCGACAAAACCTGATGATTTTTAGTTTAGTCCGTTTAGCCGGTTATGCCGGAAGTTCATTGTTAATATTCATCCACTGGCTCAACTGGCTTAACTGACTTAACCGGCAAAACCTATTGATTAGAGGTGAACTGTGAGTAATGATGTGATGGTAATCGGCGGTGGCATCGCCGGCATCCAGGCTTCCCTGGATCTAGCTGAAATGGGAATCCAGGTCCATCTGGT
>JASFKF010000029.1:0-9210 GCA_050118775.1 Syntrophobacterales bacterium | reverse complement strand
CTTGGAGGGATTCGGACACAGCCTCGAGACTTCGAAGCCATGAACTCAACTGAACTGAGTCATCTCGAAAGAGTGGTGACAGCTCGTCAATGAGGGTCTCCAAGATTTCTCGCAAATTTTCAAGACGATTCTGTATGCTCAGTTCTTGCTGCATATCCCACATCGATGATTTCAAAGTTTCTTACGCCCCCAGGGGTCTTTACCTTTATCTCATCCCCGGCCTCTTTGCCAATAAGAGCACGTCCTATCGGTGATATCACCGAAATTGTACCTTGAGACAAGTCTGCTTCAAAGGGTCCCACCAGACGGTATCGCACTTCCTCGCCAGTGTCCAGGTCCTCGAGCTCTACCGTGGTCCCAAAGATCACCCGCTCGTGAGAGCCTTCCGTGAGCTCAACCACCTCACACTGGCTCAGCTTGTGATGCAAGTCGTTGATCTTACCTTCGACTAGGGCCTGCCTTTCTTTGGCCGCCTCGAACTCCGCGTTCTCGCTGATGTCGCCATGGCCTCTGGCATCAGAAATCGCCTGGATTACCTGGGGGCGCTCCTCCTGCTCAAGCCGCTGTAATTCACTCCGTAAACGATTATATCCTTGCCTGGTTATGGGAAAGCGATCCATAGTTAACTTCCTCCTTAGGCGCTCATTTTTGCCCGATTCCGATGGCGGGTTTCCAACATTAGGGGTTATTCAGAAAACGAATATGCATTCAACTCCACATAGTCTAGGCTTGAGGGCTGAGGTATTCCTGAAGCGGCGTATGTTGTCAGGCTATGCAAGCTTCAAAGGTTAGGCCGTCCTGCATGTTTCTGCAGAGGCTGGCAACATCCGCAGCTCGGGCTGCCACTGCCTCCCGTCCGAAGGACTTCCTTCCTCATGGGTGGCAGACCGAGCGTAAGCGGAGGAAATGGCTCAGCTTTCAAGCGTTCGTGCATAGTTTAGGCGATAACCGTTTTCAGAAAAATGGAAAGCCCCGGCTTTACTTCAGCCAGGGCGTTCGCCACCAATATACTTTTTACTCAACCAGGCGAAAACTGTCAAGGGTTTCAGGTCGCTTTGTCTGCTCGCTCTGAGTCTAGCAGCAGTACAGAAAATTCACACTCAATAAGGCTATCGTCACTGCGACTTCCGGTTGTAAGGGGTTCGATGTTTTCTGCAGGGATAAGGGAAAAGCTTTTCGAAAAATACATTACCCCTATATACCCAAATAAGCTTCTCTTATATCACTTGATTCTGCAATTTCGGCTGCTGGTCCTTCGGCCTTGATCTTGCCCTCGTGCATGATGTAAACATAGTCTGCAGATTTAAGGCAGGCCTCAGCGTTCTGCTCCACCAGCAGTATGGTTAGTCCTATCTCGTTATTCAGTTTTCCAATGGTCTCGAAGACTTCACCCACTAGCTTAGGTGCTAATCCCTGACTGGGCTCATCCAGCATGATCAATTTGGGTTTGGTCATCAATGCCCGCCCTATGGTCACCATCTGCTGTTCTCCGCCACTGAGGGAGCCAGCCGCTTGTTTGCCTCTTTCTTTCAATATAGGGAACAAGGAGTAGACGAGTTCCAAGGAATCATCCTTGGACATGAGAGCCTCTTTACGGTAAGCCCCCATGATTAGGTTTTCTCGAACTGTCATGCCCACGAACAGATGTTTTCCCTCTGGTACCAGGGTAATACCCAAGTCCACTTTTCTGTGAGTGGGCTGCTGGGTAATCTCCGACCCCTCATAGGTTATCTTGCCTCCCCAGGGCTGCACTGAACCAAGAACGGTGCGAAGCAGGGTAGATTTTCCCACGCCGTTAGGGCCAAGCAGAGAGGTAATGCTACCCTTTTTCACCTCCAGGCTCGGTTGCCACAGTACCTGCATGGGCCCGTAGCCGGATTCGAGGTTCTCCACCTTTAGCATTCTACTCTCCCTTTGGCTGTCCCAGGTATACTTCCACCACCCTCGGATCGGTCAAAGCCTCTTTGGTCGGAGCATCCACCAACTTGGCACCCTGGTGCATCACCATTACCCTTTCAGCCAACCCGGCCACTGCCCTCATTATGTGCTCCACCATGGCGATGATGGACATGCTCGGCTCCTCCTCCTTTAGCCTGACGAGCAATTGCACCATATCATCAATATCCTTGGGGTTCATGCCCGCCATGGCCTCATCCATCAGGAGAAGCTTGGGCTTCATCGCCAGGGCCCGGGCAATCTCCATTAATTTCTTCTCCACCGGGGTTAGGGTTCCAGCTGCCTTGTCCCGATGATCCTGGAGAGCCACCCGTTCGATATAGTGATCTGCTATCTCCAGCGACTCGTCCACGGAGACCTCGCCTGCCTGGGTGCCAAACATGGCTCCAATCGCCACGTTCTCCCTCACACTGGCAGAACTGAAAGGCCTGGGAATTTGAAAGGTCCGCCCCAGGCCCAGGGGTGCTCTCTTGTATGTAGGCAGTCGAGTGATGTCTCTGTCCTCAAAGAAGACTTTTCCCTCTTCAGGCAGAAAAGCCCCGCTAACCACGTTAAAAAGGGTGGTCTTGCCGGCTCCGTTGGGACCGACTATGGCGATGAGCTCCCCTTGCCGAACTTCCAGGCTTACATTGTCAACCGCTACCAGGCCGCCAAAACGCTTTGTTATGTTTTCTAGCCTCAACAGTGCCATATTGCCCTCTAAACTATGTACCGCTCAAAGCTCGTGCCCCTTACTTTCTTTTTCAACATACCAACCGTCCCTTCAGGGAACACCACAATAATAACAATAATAATTGGCGCAAAGATAATCAGCTGAAACCCAGGCAAAATAATGGCGAGATAATATTTGGAGATGCCGTAAATGAGGCCTCCCACAACGGGCCCGAGCAGAGTTCCGGCGCCGCCCAGAAGCACGATGATGATGGCTTCTACGGTGTAATGGATTTCGAACACCTCAGGTGGAAAGACGTAGGGAGTTTTCAGAGCCCAGGCGGAAGCTCCCAGTAAGCCGGCAAAAACCGCACTGGTGATAAAAGCAATGATTTTGTATTTGGTTACGTTGATGCCCATGACTTTGGCGGCATCCTCATCCTCTCGCAGAGCAGTGAGGGCATAGCCGATCTTGCTTCTCATGTAGTGCAGGGTCACGAATGCAGCCACGGCCGCAATTATCAGCACAAAGATGTCGGCCCAGAAAGTAGAAAGTGCGCTCGCCGCTTCTCTGCCAAAAACCTTATTAAGTTGTCCGGAGAATATCATACCTTCAGAGCCGTTCCAGATCTTTGCCCCTTCAATAAGATACCTGAAACCCTCGTTGACTCCTATTGTGGCGATGGCAAAGTATGCCCCCCTCAACCTGAGTGCCACAGCCCCCACGGCCAATGACAGCAGGGTAGCCATCAGTACGGCCAAACAATAGCCGATAATAACAATACCCGCGCCAAGCCCCTCAAAATGGGCAAACCTTGTGATGCCAAGAGCCATGCCGTAGGTGCCCACACCCATAAAGGCCACGTAACCGAAATCCACATAGCCCGTCATTCCAAGAAAAATGTTAAAAGCCTGGCCCAGAGCACAATAAAAAAGGAGCATGGCCATCAACTGCCACATACCGGACATTTTACTTCCAATGAGCAACATAATCCCGTAGGCCACATAAACAGGAATAAGGGCAGAGTATTTGGCGAAAGTACCTTTCATTTGGTCCTCAGTAATCCGGTGGGTCTAATCAAAAGTATTATCAGGAGGATTAAGAACGAAAAAAACCGGGTCAGGGCAAAGGGCTCTACATGGGGCATCATGGCAAAAATTGTATAGGAGCCATTCTCCAGGAGGCCGAAAATCAAGCCTCCGAAAAAAGCACCGTAGGGGGAGGCAAGCCCGCCGAGCACTGCAATAACAAAGGCTTTCAGAGTATATGGCCCGCCCATGTAAGGATTGATTCCCACGGGAATGAACATGGTGAGGAGGACGCCACTTGTCACTGTCAGCCCTATGCCGAGAGCGAAGCTCAGGGCATAGACACCCTGGACGTTCACCCCGCACACCCTGGCCCCTTCGCTGTCCTCTACCACGCTGCGCATGGCGGTTCCCGCCCTGGTCTTGTTGAACCAAAAGTAAAGAAGCACCGCGATAAATATACTTCCCAAGCAGGCATATAGTTTTGTAAGTGGCAGGACGGTTACCCCTAATGATATTTTGCTCACTGGCCAGTTGTAACCTCGAAATTCGGAACCGAAGATAAACTTGGCAGTCTCTTCCAACAAAACACCCATGGCGAAGGTGGCCAGCAGAGTGGCGAGTTCCGGAGCATTGAGTAACCTCCGAATAGCCGAGTAGTAAAAAATGAAGCCCAAGGCCAGCCCTATTATCAGAGCTACGGGAATGGCCAGTATGGGGACTATCCCTAGTCCATTAAACAGGTACAGGGAGGTAAATGCCCCCACCATGATAAAGGCCCCGTGCCCCACATTAACCACCTTGAGCACGCCAAATATCAGGCTGAGACCCATGGTCATCATGCCGTAGATGGCTCCGAGCACAAGCCCTTGAATCAGATTGCCGATCAACTGGTTTAATATCATTCTGACCTCATCCCACTTATGACAACCTTGTTTAGCTGGCTGGATAATATATTGGAACTGCAAAGATCTCCTCCCCCGTGGTTCATTCCCCTTGGGGGAGGAAATCCTAGGTGGGCTGCTTTATGGTTAGTAGCATTTTACTTTGAAACACCGATTCATCCTAGCATGAACCCAGTGTATTTTCACTACCTCGGTGCGGCAACTTTACCCTTGGCTTTGTCGGCAAAACTGGGCATGGGATAGGCCAGCCTTCCGGTCTGGGCCTCAGGAGGCCAGACGATGATCCGCTTTCCCATTTGCCATTGGACGTCCACCATGGTGTGGCCGACCTGAAGGCCGGTGTCGTCAATATCCCAACCGCCATAGAAGGACATGAACTTGAGGTCTCCCAGGGCCGCTCGCACTTTATCGGGGTCAGCGCTTCCTGCCTTTTCTACGGCCAAGACGTATGCCAGCGCAGCCGCCCCAGCCTCAGCCGCATGGTAGTCAGGTATGACATCTTTGCCTAGAGCTTTCTTGAACAGGTCCACAAACTCATCTTGACTTGGACCAATCCATTGCAGGCCGACCTTTTTGGCCTCGGCCTCGGAATATTTTACCCCGTATTCCCAGTGGGAGGGTCCCATGACGCCCTCAGCCATGCTGGTTAAAGCTTTATAGAAGGCTGGCAGGGTTGCGGCGGCAATCAGCGACAGAGCGTTGGTGTCTATGTCCAGATCAGCCATCTGTCGATTGAATAGCTGGCCGTCCTCGAAGTGCCCCCCACCTATGACGAAATCCGGCTTTGTTGCCTTCAAAGCGGAGAGCAAGGGGGTCAGATCGGTGACTCCTTTTGGGTACGTCCGCTTGAACACGACCTTGAATCCAAGTTTTTTGGCGTGCTCTTCCGCCCCCTCCATGACCATCCTGGCAAATTCGGAGTCCTCGTAAGCGAGGGCTACTTTCTTGGCTTTGGGGTCGGTCTTTTGGATCATGTCTAGGGTTCCCATATGGTAACTTGTGGCCGGACCTATAGTCTGGACGATATATTGAAACCCTTGCCGGAAAATCTTGTTACTCGCACCCCCGTGATCCATATAGAGCATGCCGTACTTCTCAGCCACGGGTGCGCCACTCAGGGTAAGCCCTGAACTGTAAGGAGCAAAAACGCAGTCAACCTTCTCAGAGGTGATCAACCGCTCAATTAAACTGGTTACCGATTCCTTTTTTGATTCAGAGTCGTAGTAAATGTACTCGAGGGGAACTTTCCCTCCAGCCAAATTGACTCCTCCGCGAACTTTGTTGACCCAATCCACACATGCCCTGATTCCTCCCAGGGCTTGCTCTCCTGCCTTGGAGTATTTCCCGGAAAGGCAGGCAGGGTGGCCAATGACAATTTTGTCTTTTGCTGCGAAGGCAGGCGTCGACATGGCTAGAGCCAAAGCGGCCATTATGCAGATCATCCACAGCAGGTATCTATTCTTCATACTATGTCCTCCTTACGCCCAGAATTATTGACAGGTGCCCACTGCTTGTACTACTACCACTCACTATTCCCCCAAACTCTTCCTCTTTTCAATCCACGCACTCTACAACGAAGATTACTCTTCGAGCGCTTTCTTGGTCGATTGACTTAGAAGGTTATTTTGGATGGACGTATGTTGAGTGTAAAAACTATGATTTGTGAATAATAGATATTCTCTTTCTTGTCAAGGCTCTGGTCCTAACTCCACTGACGACATTAGATGGTTACGCCCATGTCTAAGTACCATTTGGAAGTCTCTGGTAGATAGGGTGTTTTAGCCGTCGAAATAGACCACTACTGCCTTCGGGCAAGTGGTCTTTTCGACCCAACACCAATAGTCCCCCAGGAAGAAGCGCCCGATGAAAGCGGGCTGTTATTTTTTCTTGGAGTGAGTCTGTAAAGTAAGTGTATGCCAGATTTCGACACAAAATCAGATGATTGCCTGACAAAGGTGGATCTGAGATCAAATTGTGCTCAACCCAGACAATCCGCTTGGGGAAGTCTGGGGGAACGCAGAAAGTCCCACCCTCGTTGGTACAGTATTTCTCCCGGAGCTGCTTGGGCATCTCTCTGAAGCTACTGGCGGGATAGCGGCCCCGCAAGGCGCGTTGCAAGCAACGCTCATCCACGTCACTGGCCAGCAAGCGCAGGTCATGGCCCGAATTGGCAAAACTCTCCTGCCACATTATGAGCAGACTATATGGTTCTTCTCCACTGGCACAGCCGGATGACCAGATCTGCAGCGGCTCACCCGCCGGCAGTCTCTCCAGCACTTTCGGTAGCCAGGTCTTCTCCAGGTCTTCAAAGAGTTGTCCATTGCGCCAGAAGCGAGAAATGGTGACGGTCAGGAGACCTGTCAGATAATCTCGTTCCTCCTCATTCTCTAAAAGGTGACTGCCATATTGGCTCCACGACTGCAGACCCAACTCCTGCAGTCGGCTGATGATGCGCTTCCGGATGGATTTGCCCCTGAACCGGCGCCAGCGAAGCCCCAAATGAGGTAGTGTAGTTTTGAGAAATTCTTTGTATTCCATTTTGTAGTCTTTAAGCAAAATATTTTCTAGTGTATCATATGTCTATCACTCATCTTTTGACAATTTCTTGCTGATAGAACCCAAAATCCCCTCCCCCTTGACGGTGGAGGGGTAAGGGTTAAAAGGACAGCCTCTGAAGGCTCATTGTTTTTGCCTTACCCCAGCACCATGTCTAAGGCAATGGAGAAGTGGGGGGTGCTTTTATGATTGAGAACTACGGTTTTGGCAGCATGACCATAATGGGAGAGAAGCACCGCAATGATTTGAAGATCATCGAAAATGAAATAGTAGGCAACTGGTGGCGCAGGGAGGGGCATGCCTTGTATGTTGAGGACATCGACGATATTCTTTATTCCACCGTGGAAGTTCTCGTGGTGGGGACAGGTGCCTATGGGGGCATGAAGGTAACAGAGGAGGCGGCCAGGGCTATCAAAGGACGGGGAATTGAACTGGTGGCTGTTCCCACCAAAGAGGCTGTCACCCTTTTCAACACCCTCCATGGCCAGGGCAAAAGAGTTGCCGGCGCTTTTCATTTAACCTGTTAGCTCTTTTATATTTAATCCCCACTTCATTAAAGGCTCGCATTAAATGGAATATCTCTCTTGCAAACAAATCAGCTTCCCCCTCTGCTAAAGGGGGATCGAGGGGGATTTTTCTGCGGTTTCGTCTTTACGAAAATCACTGCAGCATGTTCACTTTACAGCCAAAGGGGCGGAATTTATTCCCGCCCGAAAAAGTCTTGAAATCGGTCCATCGGGTGGGCATAAAGCCCACCCCTACATATAATCTTGTTTTAGTCTAGCATGGGCATTTATTTTACGCTCCGCATAACTAACCTAGTGGTCTCGCTTGAAATGCCTGGACTAATTATTGCTTGTCCCCCTCTAGCTAAAATGGTAGGAATATATAACTTTTGCAGTCGTAACCTAACTTCATTTTTGTAAACAAATAACTGTCTCGCTACTCCCACTAGTCAAGGAGGACTATCCATGAGCAAACAGAGGAAGCATTTTCTGCATTTCTTTGTAGCTTTAGCAGTCGTGGCCTTGTTATCGCCAACTGGTGCCCTGGCACAAGAGACTATCAAGGTGGGCATCCTTTTGCCTCTCAGCGGCCCTTTGGAATACTTCGGTGAAATGGAAAAACAGTCATTTGATCTGGCCCTGGAGGAAATTAACGGTGGTGGAGGAATCAACGGCAGAAAGCTTGATTTCATCTACCAGGATACCAAGGGCGATGTCGATGCAGGACGTACGGCAGTAAATAAGCTCATCAACGAAGATCAGGTGGTTATGCTCGGTGGCGGCTACTACAGTCCCGTGACCTTCTCGGTGGCTGGTTTGGCTCAGGAAAACCGCATTCCCTTTCTCATAAACACTGCCTCCGACGATAAAATAACCGAGCAAGGCTGGGATTATGTCTTCCGTCTCAATCCTCCGGGGAGCGAGTACACCAGTGGAATTGAGAGTTTTTTGGCAGATGTGGTCAAACCCAAGACCGCGGCCATAATCCATGAAGACTCGGTGCACGGCAGAAACAGTGCTGAATTTTTTCGGAAGACCTGCAACAAACTGGACATCCAGGTGTTAATGGCTGAAGGTTATGAACACGGGGTCGAAGATTTCAAGCCTATCCTGACCAAAGTCAAGGAACTTAATCCTGACATCGTTTTCATGTCTTCCTATGTAGCCGACGGTTCTACCATCATGATAGAAGCCCGGCAAATGAAAATCACCCCCAAGATCTTTCTCGGCGGTGCCACCGGATTTACCATGCCTGAATTTGTCCAGTACGCTGGAGTAGCTTCAGAAAAGGTACTTACAGCCACCCTCTGGCACCAGGCATTACCCCTGCCAGGCGCCATGGCCTACTTCACCAGCTTCAGTTCCAGATACAACAAGGAGCCTGACTATCACGGGGCAGAGGCCTATGCCGCAGCCTATGTGATAAAAGACGTACTTCAGAGGACCACATCTTTTGCCCCGGAAGACATCAAGAAGTCCCTAGAGAATACCCGTTTGAAGACCCTCTTCGGACCGGTAAGTTTCACTTCTTACGGAAAGAAAATCAATCAGAACAAACTGACTTCCTACGTGGTCCAGTGGCAGTTCAGCCGACTTAAGCTCATCTG
>JASFKF010000028.1:0-9413 GCA_050118775.1 Syntrophobacterales bacterium | reverse complement strand
ACTGCTTGGAGAGTTATTTGTCTTACGGTGGCGCGGTAGTAAGCATGGTTGAGAGCTTCAAAGCGACTCGAGGTCGCCCTCTCCTGGCGAAAAATTTTGATTACTCTAATGCCAGAAAGATATTCATGCAGAACAGCATTAATCTTGGCCAACTTGGCTCTAATGTCTCGGTAGGCCGAGCGGACTTGTATGCCGAAAGCACGAAAAAGCACCACTATGAGGGGGATAACCGACAAGGTCACCAGGGTAAGATCCCACCTGAGGTTGAAGAGGATCACCAGAATACCACAGAGAAGTACCGCATCTTTTAAAAGAGTCATCACCACGGATCCGAACATCTCGTCCAGGTTCTGAATGTCATTTGTCAGACGGGTTACCAGTCTGCCAACCGGATTTCGGTCGAAGAAGGAGAGAGACATCTTTTGCAGATGGCTGAAAAGCTGCATGCGCAAGTCATGCATCATGTGTTGGCCTGCGTAGACCATCAACAGATTCTGGCCGAAGGTACAAGCTGCGCTAAGGAGAAGAAGAAAGACAAAGATGAATCCCAAGCGGTAGAGCCCGGAGATGTCTTGCCTGCGCAAGGTAACAATTTCGGCGGCTGACAATTTGGCCTGATCTTGGTAGTCAATATAAGCAATTCCATTGGCAGTGTGAAAAAGGCTGGGATGGGCGAGAACTATTTTTCTTTGGGCTTCGCTTTGGATGGGGGTGAAATAGAGACGCTGTTCGGTAATGATGCCCTTTTCTTCAAGCCATCTAAGCAGGCGAGGATCCACCTCGGTCAAAGTTTGTCCGGTGATGAAAAATTGTCCAGGTTCAGGACCCCAGTTTAATTTTCCACGGACCTGGTTGAGAAAGCGTGTGAGTGGTGGCTCCGCCGGGGCTTCCGGCACCCTCACTTGTCGGGCAGAAGGCAAGATGTATTTGTCTATGCCCACCTTGAGCAAGTAGGGTAGGGTGAGGTCGAAGCCGGTTAGTAGCAAAATAAGGACGCAGCTCAGACCGATAACTTTTAAGTAGGATCGTGCATAGCTGGCCAAGCGACGCCAGAGCGGCCAGTCATATGGCTTTCCTAACTTCCCTTCCTCAAAGTAGCCGTAATTACCGTGCATAGTTACAATTGCCTAAAGTTGGTGATGGGTAATAGCTCATAGATTATGGCTCATAGGCTGTTAAAATCGTTCAAGCAGTTGAAATCGTTGAAGTCGTTCAATACGTAAATGGTAAACGGTGAACGGTAAACCGTATTCCATATCTCACATCTCACATCCCAAATTCGCATTTCGAAATTCGCAATCCGAAATTGTGTCGTCTGTCCTCCGTCCTCTGTCCTCTAATCTCTGGCCTCCGATCCAATCCTTGCTTCCTCGTAGAACTCTTCCTCCAATTTCTGCCGGCGGTACAGGGCAGCATAGAGCCCATTCTGCGCCATAAGCTGTTCGTGGTTTCCATGCTCTTGCAACCGCCCCTGGTCAAAGACAAAAACCACTTCAGCAGTACGCATGACCTCTAAGCGGTGCGATGCGATAATGGTAGTTCTGTTTTCAAAATAGCGGTTGAGATTGCTGAGAATGGCCAGTTCTGTTTCAAGATCCACTGAAGAGAAACAGTCGTCGAGGATTAGCAAAGGCGTTGGCAACAGCAATGCCCTAGCAAGAGTGAGGCGCTGCTTTTGGCCGCCGGACAAAGTGACGCCACGTTCTCCCAGCAGTGTGTCGAACTGCTGGGGCAGGGCGAGAATTTCGTCGAGCAAATGGGCCGCCTCAGCAGCCTTGGTAATCTCTTTCTGGCTGGCCCTCGGATTGCTGAAACAAATGTTAGCGAGAACCGTATCTGCAAAGACAAAGGGATCCTGGGGTACCACTGCCATGGCTCGCCGCAGTTCTTGCAGAGGGTATCTATGTATTTCCTCCCCATCAAGGAAAAGCTTGCCGTGAGGCATATCGTAGAGGCGGGGTAATAGCTGGCAAAAGGTGCTTTTTCCCGCACCTGTGCGGCCGACAATCCCCACCACCTGTCCAGGTTTGATCCTAAGGTGGACATCTTCTAGAGCCGGTGATGTGGAACCGGGATAGGTAAAGCTAATCCCCCGACCTTCAATGGCGCCCTGGGTAAGGGGTTGCTTGGTCAGTTCTGACTTATCATCGATTTCAGCAGGGGTGTCCAGAATTGTTCTAAGTCGGCCCAAAGAGGCTGATCCCCGTTGAAACAAATTTATCATCCAGCCAAGGGCCATCATGGGCCAGCTGAGGATGAGCAAATAGCTGTTAAAGGCGACGAAGTCACCAGTAGAAATTGTGTTTAGGATGGTAAGCTTGCCGCCGACCACAAGGACCAGGGCCATGCTCAGGTTGGTAAATAGAAGGCTCATGGGGCCGAATAGACCGCCAATTTTAATCATGCCGAGGTTTTCTGCAATATATTCCCTTCCTGTCTTATCAAAACGGCTGGCTTCCGCCTCTTCCTGAGTATAGGCCTTTATAGCGCGTATACCGGCAAGATTCTCTCTGGCGCGCTCTGTCAAGCGGGAGAAGGAGGCCTGCACTTTTTGAAAGCGCTCATAGAAAATCTTACTTATGGTGCGAGCGAAAAGGGCGATAAAGGGCATGGGCAACAGGGCAATGAGGGTAAGAGCGGGATTAATGTAAAGCATGAAGCCAATTGCAGCAGTTCCCAGAACCAGGGTGTCAGTAAGAGCTACCAGCCCCATACCGGTTGCCAGCTGCACCGCTTGGATGTCATTGGTGGCGTGGGCCATTAGATCGCCGGTGTTAGCCCTGTCAAAGTAGGAGAAAGGAAGAGTTTGTAAGTGGGCAAAAAGACGATTCCGAAGAGCTTCTTCAATTTGCCGTGAGTGGCCAAAGAGGCACCGTCTCCAGACAAAGCGAAAGACTACGATGCCCAGGGCCAGGGCCAGAACCATTCCCGCATAGGCTAATAATCTCGGGCTAGTGGCCTGGTAGCGAGTGAGATCATCCACAGCCAACTTGATGATCCTTGGAATCAGGAGCTGCAAAAAATCCACCAGTAGCAGCGAACCGACCCCTATGGCAATTATGCCAAGGTTCTGGCGGAAATAGGGAAGAAGGATACGATAGTGGGTCATGGTTGGATATGCGTAGGGAAAAGCCAGAGGCAATCTCAGCGCCATCGGTGATTGCGGCGTTAGGAGCTGAGTGCAGGGCGTGCCTAACTACTGGCTCAAGGCTCACGGCACAAGGCTCAAGGATTGAGAATGTTATGGTTGTTCCTTATGCCTTATGCCCTGCTCCCTGTGCCAGCTGTCTACTGTTTTTTTAATTCTGGCTTCTGACTCCTGACTCCTTAATCTATGGACTTAATGAATGTTGATGGCAGATCTAAAGCATACTCTTTTCACTTTCTTCAATGGCTCTGTCTACTTTTGCTTGTAGCTCCGGGGGCAAGCCTTCGATTTGTACATTCAGAAAACCCCTAACAATTGTAGCAGTGGCTTCTTCCTCGGAGAGCCCGCGGGCCATCAAGTATTCAATTTCCTCCTCGGCGATTTTACCCACCGCCGCCTCGTGCGACATTTCCGCCCCGGACCTGTGACCTTCCAGCTCCGGTATGGCGTGGATGATGCCTTCATTAGCAAGGATGAGTCCGTGGCATTCAAGGTGTGCCTTGACATTCGGCTTCAACCCTATTAAATGCCCCCTCGCCTTGATTACTCCTCCAGTTGTAATAGTCCTGGAGATTATTTCAGCCCGGGTGTTGGAGGCTTCCAACACCACCCTAGCGCCTGTATCAAGTTCACACCCTGGGGGAGCCAGCAAAATTGAGTGAAAGCGAGCCACTGCCCCAGGCCCTATTAAGCGAGTGGTGGGGTACATTTGCAGCGAGCGCACGGGCTTTAGGCTCACATAGTTGGAGAGAAACAAGCCATCCTCCTCAACCACGATACCCGATCTGGGTCTTACCATTACCTCTTCAGCCCAATCGTGAATCATGGTGAAAGTGAGTTTCGCTCCTCGTTTGACGTAAAATTCAGAGATACCTATATGGATACCTGATTGCAGACTGGGGGCTGTGGCGCAACCGGTGATGATGTTAAGTTCGGAACCTTCTTCGGCAATTATGACATTATGAACATTTTGAGCCGTGTTGTTATGTTTCATATAGAGGCAGGCTTGAATGGGGGTGGTGACACGCTGTCCCTTGAGAGCCCGGATAAAGTAACCGTTTTGAAAATGCAGTTCAGCCTGAGCCGTGTATTTGTCAGCGTCTACCGGGACGGCTTGCCAGTAGAGGTCTTCCAGCCAGGAGTGCTCCTCCAGGGCTTGAGCCATGGGTAGAACTTCCAGGCCCGGCTGTTTCACTGCGCAATGGACAATGCGATGGTCGGTTTGGAGGAAAGTTCCCGCTCTGTCCTGCTCATCTAGATCAACGCCTGACTGGATGATCTTCGCTCGGTCTTCCTTAGTCAGCCCCTCAAGGTTTAAGGGATCAGTTTTATCGTCTGAAAGTAGCTGGTACTTAAGCAGGTCAACATCCGTGCCAAAGGCAGACTTCTTATCTTTCGCCTGTTCCGCTCGTGTTCTTCTCACCTCTGACATTCGATACACTCCCGATATCCGTGTCGCTGGATTCCCTTAAAGAGCTCGCGAGGATTACCACGGCAGTGGATACGGCCGTCCAGGAGCACGTAGCCAGAGTCTGCTTCTATATAATTGAGAATGAAACCCAAGTGGGAGATGACTAGACCTGACTTGGCCCGTTTGCGCCAGAGATACTTTTCCAGAAGCTTATTTATGGCCCTTCCCAGAATTTGAAGATTCTCCAAGTCAACTCCGGATTCAGGCTCGTCCAGCATTACCAACTCAGGGTCCTGGAGGAGTAGCTGTAGCAGTTCAGATTTTTTCATCTCACCGCCGGAAAAGCCAACATTCAGTTCTCGTTCTAAAAGGCCCGAAAAATTAAACTTGTCTGCCAGGTCATCACATGATACCGAATTAATGTTGCAGACGTTGAAAACGTCGCGGGTCTTGACCCCCCGAATACTGGGTGGACGTTGGAATGCCATACCAATGCCCATTTTTGCCCGTTCATGAATGGGTAATTTGGTGATATCCACGCCTTTAAAAGAAATTCGGCCCTGTCTTACCTTGTACCTGCGGAAACCCATAATGGTCATGAGGAGGGAAGATTTGCCCGAACCGTTCTTGCCGAAAAGGATATGGGTTTCGCCACTAGGGATGGTAAGGTTGACGCCTTTCAAAACCTCTTTACCATTGATATCCACCCACAGGTCGTTTATTTCCAACATGTGAGAACCTCCCTACAATTCCTCAACACCTTAATTTCTAAATTATCACTGTTTCGAAATTAGAATTTACTTAGGGCCGTTTCTATTGGGCCAAAATGCGAGCTTACCATAACCGATAGAGCATAAAAATGCAATAAATCGCATGGCCCATAGCGCATAGGGCATAGGGTTGAAGTTTCGAAATTCGAATTGCGAATGCGAATTGCTAAATCCGCAATCCGCAATCCGCAATCTGCCCAGTGCTTAGTAATATCTTGCTCTGCCTAGGCAAAAGTGTTACGGTAAGCATCTTTGCAGGTTTCGTTTGCATTATGTAGATATAGGAGCTTTGATAAAATTATGGGTGCTGGTTCTATCTTTTTGATGAGAATGGGCTTAGGCATTCTCTTTGCCTTTATTGTAGTGAAGATCTTTCACCTCGGCGGCGGTATCTTAACAATGGCAGGTTTTGCAGTCTTTTTTGTAGGGCTTGCATATTTACTTGCCAGTTTGCGGGAAAGAAGACAGCGTCAAGAGCGATTTAGGTGATAGTTGTAGGTTGCAGAAATGGTTGGTAATATTTATCATTAAATATGGTACTATTTTTTTGGTGATAAATTTAAACAATGTTTTCAGCTTGGGTAATTCGTTTTGATTTTTGTTTCTAGTCAACCGTTATCCCTTTATAGATAAAATCTAATATGAGGTGATCAGATGAGTCCAATGGACTGGAAAGGGCCTCCAGGTCGAGGCCCTGGGGGTATAAAAGATTTCGAGGAAATGTTGCAAAAGCTCCGCGAAAAATTCCGAGGCAGGTTTCGCTTGGGCGGCTCCCTGTGGCTCTTGCTTCTGGCGGTGCTCATTGTTGCCGCCGGCTATGCCAGCGTTTATACCGTGGCCCCAGAAGAGACTGGGGTGGTTCAACGTTTCGGTCGCTATGTGCGGGTAACCGGGCCGGGCCTGCATTTCAAGCTGCCTTTCGGTATTGAGAAGGTGAGCAAGGTAAAAACAGGGCGAAATTTCCAGATGGAGTTCGGCTACAGGACGGTAGAAGCGGGCGTGCGCTCACGCTTTACGGAGCGTGGCTTCAAAGAGGAGTCACTCATGCTGAGTGGGGACCTCAACGTGGTCGATCTTCAGTGGACCGTGCAATACAAGATCGGGGATCCAAAGGATTTTCTCTTTCAGGTGAAGGATGTGGATAGTGCCATTCGAGATATGTCCGAATCGGTCATGCGGAGGGTGGTTGGAAACCGGCTTTTCGACTTCGTCCTTACAGTAGGTCGTGCCGAGATCGCCGACAGAGTTAAAGTGGAAATGCAAAAGGTTCTGGACTCTTATCGCACCGGTATCCAGGTGGTCAACGTCAAAATGCAGAATGTAACTCCGCCAGAGCCGGTGGAAGCTGCCTTCAACGAAGTGAATGAAGCTGAACAGGAAAGAGAGTCAAAAATCAACCAGGCTCAGGCCGCCTATAATCGGGAGATCCCTAAAGCTAAAGGTAGTGCTTTGCAGACCATATCACAGGCCGAAGGCTACGCCTTGGAAAGGGTGAATAAGGCCCAGGGCGAGGCGAAACGTTTTCTCGACGTGCTTAGAGAATATCGCCAGGCAAAGGATGTTACCAAAAGACGTCTTTATTTAGAGAGCATGAACCAACTGCTAAACAAGGTAGATGAAATCTACGTGATTGACGCAGACCAGAAGGGACTGGTTCCCCTGCTTGATCTCCAGAAAGCGCGAGGAAAGACAAATGAAAAGTAGAGCAATGCAGGCACTGCTTGCCCTGATTGTGGTCGCCGCTATAGTTTCCACGGGGGCATTTTATGTGGTAAATGAATGGGAACAGGTGGTAATCACCCAGTTCGGCAAACCCGTGGGTGAGCCAATCAAGGATGCCGGTCTTAACTTCAAAATACCCTTCATTCAGGCGGTGAACCGGTTTGAGAAGCGTCTTCTTAACTGGGATGGTAGCCCCAACCAGATTCCTACCAAGGACAAGAAGCTTATCTGGGTGGACACCACTGCTCGCTGGCGTATCAGTGATCCACTCCTTTTTCTGACCCGGGTGACCACCATTACCACAGCACTTTCGCGGCTGGATGGTATTATCGATTCTGTAGTCCGGGACGCTGTTTCAGAAAACGATTTAGTGGAGCTTGTACGCAGTGAGGGCTGGGCCGGTGCGGTGGGTGCGCAGGTAAGCGATGCTGGCTACGCTCAGAAGGAATTGGAGGAAGTGAGTCGTCCTCTGGAAGTGGGACGTGAAAAGATCACCAGGGCAATGCTGCTCTCTGCTGCGAAGCTCACTCCCGAGTTCGGCATCGAACTGGTGGATGTGCGGATCAAGCGGATCAATTACGTGGATAGCGTGCTAAAGAAGGTTTTTGAAAGAATGATCTCCGAGCGTAAACGAATCGCTGCCCAGTATCGCTCAGAGGGTGAAGGTGAGGCGGCGAGAATCAACGGGGAGATGCAAAAGGAGCTGAAACGAATCTCCTCGGAAGCCTTTCGCACAGCACAGGAAATTCGAGGGAAAGCTGATGCCGAGGCCACAAAAATCTATGGCAGCGCCTATAATCAGGATGCGGGATTCTATTCCTTCTCCAAAACCCTAGAACTCTACCGGGAGCAGGAGCTTAGCAAAACGAGGATGATTCTGACCACTGACAGCGATTTTTACAAATATCTGAAGGAAATTCCTCGTTAGGAGAAAAAGTAAGAAAAAAGATGGCAAAATACGAATTTTTCGTATTGCGCTTTAAAGCAATTTGTGTATAGTGGGGTAAGGTCTGCGCGGTTCGTACCGTGTTGCCCCTAACGGTGTTTGATACAAACATCGCTGGGGGTTTTTTTTGGGGGCTAAAGCAACTCGGAATACAAATCTTCGATACCCTCTATCTCCTCCTGCAGATAAGACTTAATCTTCTTGGTGATTCTAACCTGTATCTGCCGTACGCGCTCGCGGCTGATTCCGTAAACGTCCCCGATTTCTTGCAGAGTTAGGGGTTCTTCAGCCATTAGTCTTTTGTCGAAAATAAATCTCTCTTTCTCCGGCAGAGTAGTTCTGAACTCGGCCAGCTTTTCCTTGAGGATTTCTCTTCTTTCAAAGTCTGCTAGTTGTTCGTCTGCGCCAATCTCATCAGAGGGAATGAAAGATTGGTGGTCGCTCTCCGAGTCTTCTTTGATGGGCGCGTCCAATGACACCTCCCAACTACCCAACCGTTGATCCATTTCGATAACTTCAGACTCTTTAACGTCTAATCTCTCAGCCAATAACTTAGGCCTTGGTTCGAAACCCATAGATAGCAAACGTTCTTTTTCTTTACGCAGATTGAAAAAGAGCTTACGTTGGGCCTGGGTGGTGCCTATTTTGACAAGCTTCCAGTTGTCCATGATGAACTTGATGATGTAAGCTTTGATCCAAAAGGAGGCATAGTAGGAAAGCTTGTAGCCGCGGTAAGGGTCAAATTTCTTGACAGCCTGCATCAATCCAATATTACCTTCTTGAATCAGGTCCATTAGGTTACGCATCCAGTGGCGCTGAAAGCTGAGGGCAATTTTCACAACCAATCTGAGATTCGAGGTGATAAGCCGGTAGGCTGCTTCCATATCGCCCTTTTCTTTATAACGAATGGCCAGTCGCTGTTCTTCTTCTCGGCTCAGAAGGGGATACCTCTTGATCTCCATGAGGTAGTGCTTGAGGGGATCATAAGGGACGAGGGTATCTGAAGGGTAACTCTTCAGAGGCGAAATTTCGTTCTCGTCGAAATCGAAGTCAAAATCTTGACCGAGATTTTTATTCTCTTCTTTTGTTTTTTTTTCTTTTTTCGCCGCCATCTTGCAGTTTGTCCCTTTTGCTTAGCTATCCTGGGGAGTGAGGATATGATCGACCACAGAGGGATAATTAGGCTACTCTAGGTCTGTTCCCATGTCAAGCTTCACGACCAGTAGACGGGCTTCAAAGCAGCTTTTGTTTCTTGAGGAACTCCACCAGGATGTCTTCCACCCGGGGCTTGCCCATTGGCTGGATTTCGTAAACCAACCGCACAGATTCCTTCTTGATCTTGAGAATACTTGCAAGATCCACGGGGGTTGCCACCAAAACTACGTCGGCTGGAGTTTGGTTTATGGTTGCCTCCAG
>JASFKF010000027.1:0-9470 GCA_050118775.1 Syntrophobacterales bacterium | reverse complement strand
AATAAACGGCAGGCATAGAGCATAGGGCATAGGGATGTAATTGTGGATCGCGGATTGCGGATTTGGGTTTTGAGGAATTGGGAGATTGGGGATTGCGAAACTGGGAACCCTCCCTGCGGGCGGGTTCCCAGTTTCAAAAGCTCCGTTATGGTCTGACTTCGAACTCGAGTGTTTTTAGTACATTGCCCTCAGGATCCACAACATCTACACGCCAGGCACCAAGTTCATGCTCCTGAATAATCTTTGAGCTGAAGGTTCGCCAGCTGGCAGCACCCACCGCCAGGTCTACCCTGGCTCGCTCGGTGCCATCGAACAACCAAACATGGGTTACCTGAGTAGGGGCCTGGGCGCCCGTGATTTTGGTGAAACAATAGAGCTTAGCCACTGTGGCCGCAAAGCTGGTGGCGGAGTCCACAGGCTCCCGATCAATCACGTCCTTGCAGATAGCTGCCACGGAGACCACCAGCTCAGCAGTCTCCTGCCCTTGCATTGCAGGTTCTTGCATCTCGCCGGTGGGTTCTTGGGTCTGCATGGCAGGTTCTTGTGCCTGACCGCTAGACTCCTGAGCCTGACAGATGGCCTGCAGGCCCATAAACATGGTTACCAGGACCAAAATGGGAATGATTAGCTTCTTCATGTCGGTACCTCCTCCTATTGGAAGTTTACCTTATCCATGAAACATCCGGGCTACAATTCGGGGCAAAATAGCACATGTTTGACTAATTTAGCAAATCGGGGTCACTATATTCGCAGAGCGATAAGCGCAGAGCGCTAAACGTCAAGTTCAAAGTTTAAAGTTTGAAAATACGTAAAAGATTAATCAATAAACTTGGAACCTTGAACTTGGAACTTTGAACCTTATCGAGCTGCCTGCTGAATGAGACAGGCTAAAGGGCAGCACCTAATCCAGTGGCTCGATCTCAGAACAACAAGGCAAAAAATGGGGAAATTATGGCCAGTGAAAGGAGAAACCAGCCAATGTGGAGGAAGGGTTGGGCTTTAAACTTCTTACGGATTTCAGCTGAGAATATTCCTCTAACGGCCTGAACTGCGAAACCGAGAGGTGCGAAAATAAACAGAGCAAACAAAACAAGAGCACCTCGAGAAGCTGGATGCGTACTTCCTCTTTGTTTGGTAAAAGAGTACTCCCACCCCTCGTGGCAATCAATCCCATAGCACACATACCACCTTACTCTTCCTTCATCTGGGCCATCACCACCGTCAATATCCTTGTCTATTTGCTCACAGTCTTGGATGACAATACGACCATAATATGTAACATCTGATGGTGACAGGACTTTCTCATATAAACTTGTATCTTCTACTTCTACACAAACTGCATAGCGAGAATAGGTTGGTTCAGCATATCCTCTCATTTCTAACAGCGACTGAACAACCATTGACCAGCCCAAAAGGAATCCCGGTAGAAAAAACAAAATAAAGACTAGCAAAAGTAATATTTTAATGGGCAAAAGCAATATGCTTTTGGAGGTTTGAGACGGCTGGTTTAAAGTTTCTTTTTCAGGCCTTTCCATATTGCTTCCAACTATTTCGGTTTGCCAGGGGGAAAAGTAAGGGGTAGTGGTAAATTACACCAGTGTGTTTCCTCCAAAATCTTAGCGATGAAAAGCCAATGCCAATAAAAAAGCGGAGCCGAGGCTCCGCCAGTGTTCTTTGGCAAATGGATATGGAGGGCTGGACTAAGGAATCAAAAAGGGAGGTGACTGGTCGACAGTTCGGAAACTTTCGCTATTACACTCAGGGCACTGAGGAGGAGGCTCCTTCACAATCCAAGAAGAATCAGAAAGGCAGTATATGCAAATAGTCAAACCGCAGTCACCACAAACCTTGTAGATGTTTTCGCCATTGGTTTTGCAGCTGTCGCAAAATCTGTCTTGAAAGGTCATTACATTCCCCTCCCTTATTTTTCTCTCCAGTGGATGGTCTGTTGCTTTGAGAACCTAAGTGCGCTGGAGGGCTTTGATTCGTAAAAATCTCTGCTAAACGAATAAATGTCTAGAAAGCTTCAGTCTCATCCGGGAGTTACTGCAGGTCTAGAGGGATGATCTCTCGAAGATGAGCAAGAACAGTAGATTTGATTTAAGACTAGGTTAGGACAACGACTCGGTCCATGTCAAGAAAAACCACAACCACGGGATATGTTGGGATGGTGATGGTTGGCTCTACTGATTCAGTCACTTTCACTCATGAAAATAACATTACCTTCAAAAAAGACCAACAACTGGCCTGGCTCAAAACTTATCCAATTCTCATCGCTCAAAGGCTCGCTGGCCACGAGATATCCTCGCTCATCAGGATCTATAATCTCTGCTAAGTCGATTGTCAGATATTGCCCACGAAGTCTGACAACCTCGTAGGGAGCACGACGCAGCAAGAAATGCAGCCCCACGTAACCCGACCTGTCGTGATAAGCGAACAAGTGGGTGCCATCACTAAAAAGCAGGTTGAGCTCGCCTAAGCGGTTTATTTCTAATAATTTCTCATGCAAGAGAATAAAGTCATTTCTATTGGTCAAGGGCAACTCCTGATGCTTGAGCCATGACAAAAGACTACAGAAGATGAGTTCAGAATCAGTTGTACCAATTGGGATGAACTCTCCAGGGGGGAAACTCAGTTGATCAGGATCTATCGTGCCATTGTGGGCAAAAACCCAGGTCTTATTATCAAACCTTCTATAAAAGGGGTGCGTGTTGACGTAACCTGCCTCACCTGCTGTTGCAAGGCGGATATGTGAGACAAAGATCCTTGAACGAGCACCCAAGTCTTCCATAAAGCTTCTGGCAAGACGACTCCGGTCCACTGGTCTTGCTTCTTTAATAATTTGGGTCCCGTATTCATTGTACCAGGCCACTCCCCACCCATCAGGGTTATCCGTTGCTCCAGCTTTCAGTCCAGAAAAGGCCAATTGAACGGTAACCTCTTTGTTAAAACAGAGACCAAGTAGTTCGCACATGAAAATTCCCTCCCCAGAGGACACGAATCAGATTGAATGGAAAGACACAACCATAGCAATCAAAACAATCTTGCAAGATCCACTCCGAGAGGTCAAGTAGTGAAGCCAGAAGGGTACTCGCCAGGTCATTAGGTTTTCCAGGTTGCCCATAATACCAGAATAAGGGCCACTGCGAATATAGGTAGGCTCACTATGTAGGCTTGGGAAAGACCCAAACGGGGGACAAGAAAAAGGAACAAAAGGCCTGAGCCCAAGAACAAGAAAGCGCCAACCATATAGCGCCAATTGCTAAACATCTCAGATCCTCTGGTTGGTTGAAGTGACTATATAAAACTTATTTTATGATAGCACAGAAAGGGGGTGGGGATTTTTGATTTCGGATTGGGCCCGCCCGCCTCGCCTGAGCGGCTCGCGATGGCGGGCGGGGATTGCGGATTGCGGATTGCGAATTGATTGCCGCAGAGCGCAGAGCGTCAAGTTCAAAGTTCCAGGTTCCAGGTTCCAGGTTCCAAGTTTTTGACTGATTTCAGGGGAATTTCAAACTTGAAACTTTGAACCTTATCGAGCTGAAAGCTAATAACAACTGGCTCAACCGACTAAACCGGCACAACCGGCCTAACCGGCCAAACTGGCCAAACTGGCTAAACAGAAAAATGACAGAGGTCGGAGGTCAGAGGTCAGACGTCGGAGGTCAGAAGTCAAATCGCAAGCAAAGCTTACTCCTACAGTAATTCGTCGATTCGTCAAATGGTTTAAACCATTGAAAGCGTAAAAGACGTAGAAATCGTAGAAGCGATCACACGGCTTACCGTTTACCGTTCACCGTTCACCGTTTACCAAAACAAAAAAAGCGGAGCCAATACTCCGCCATGTTTCACTAAAAACAAACTCTCTTCATTTAGGGACTCATTGTCGCTTCAGAATCCACAGCCTCCTCTATAGGATACAACCAATTTTGCTTACACTCTTTGGTACAGAAGAAATACATGCCATCATCGCTGAGATGCACCGTCACAGGGTCGTCTCTGGTAAAAGTCTTCCTGCACGCCACGCAAGTAAGCATCATTTTCTCTAACTCCTTATGTCATCAGCCTCCTAATCTACGCTAAAACAGCAGCCAACAGGTAAAACCGGCAAACGGCGGTTTTCATAACCCTTGGTAGCCTCTAGCTATTAGCGAAAACTGAATCTGGCAGTTCTCTCCGTAGCCTTGACCACCATACTTGGGCGGTCAAGGTACGGTAGGCTTCTCCACCCTCGCATAGGCAGAACAACAGCTGGCCATGACACTTGGGGCACTGTTCTACACCACAACCAAGATGATGAAATCCACCGGTACCGACTAGGCACTCCGGGCAATTGTGAGGCAAGAGACTGAGCTGTGATTCTTCGCCGAAGGGAATTTGCCCTTCTATTCTTTTCATGCATGAATAGGCTTTTTCTTTCTCCTGCTCACAAAGATCACATATTTTCACGCTGGGGACTCCCTTCCTGTCGCCGGATCAAAAATGTGCGTGTTATAACAGTGACGATTATCAACCGACGCAGAAGTAGTCAAATGCGATTAGACGTAAAAACGATTCTCACATTCACATTTTATGCACATGGACTAACTCAAGGTGAGCACAAAGAAATTTTGACTGGCTCTTTGCAACGTCTGGAAATAAATATATATTTTCTTGAGATGTCATAAACTGAGAGATATTCTTAAGTTAAATTCATTATCTACATTGTGATTATTGGCGCATACCTTGGCTTTTCTTTTGTTTTCTTTCAATTTCATACAAAATTAGATCTACAGAGAAAAAGTGACGGGGAGATTTGGGATTGCGGATTGCGGATTGCGGATTGATGAAAGGCGCAAGGCTCAGGGCGCAGACGTCTAAGGTTCAAAGTTCCAAGTTTTTTGATTCATTTCAGGCGAATTTTCAAACTTTGAACTTGACGTTATGCTCTTTGCGCTATGCGAATTTCTACTGCTTACTGGATTCCTCGATTGGGGATTGGGGATGAGAAGGACTGGAAAGCCATTTTTTACCTTTGTCCTATGAAATCTTGTGGCAAGGAATTGACCGGGTCAGTGGGACGGGTTAACGTTCCTAAACACATCCAGTGTTATTTATTAAATAGTAGCACATTCTAGGCCCTTGGAGGAACACAATGTCCAGCAAAAACCACAACTGGTCCCGAAGGGATTTTTTGCGAGTTGCCGGTGCTGCCGGTTTGGGGTCAATAATTGCACCCATGGACCATCTGGCCAAATCTTCTAATCAATCGGACTCAATGCCTAGCCGCCCTTTTGGAAAAACCGGTATAAGGGTGCCCATCCTTGGTTTGGGAGGAAGTTTGGACTTAGATCAGCTGTTGCTCAGACAGGCCGCAAAATTGGGAGTAACTTATTGGGATACAGCTAGTTCCTACATGGGCGGCAATAGCGAGAAGCGCATTGGCAAATACCTGGGCAAATATCCTGAAGATCGCAAGAAGATCTTTATAGTGACCAAGTCTCACGCCTGGACGGTTAACGGTCTAACCAGAGATCTAAATAAATCTTTAGAGAAAATGAAAACCGACTATGTCGACCTCTTCTTCGTCCATTCTGTCAGGAGTGTCAATGAATTGGATGGCGATAAGAAAGCATGGAGCGAAAGGACTAAAGCTAGGGGTAAAATCAGATTTTTCGGCTTCAGTACTCACAGTAACATGGCAGAATGCATGCTTGGGGCGACGAAACTTGGCTGGATTGACTCCATTATGATGTCATACAATTTTCGGCTGATGCATAGCGATGGGATGAAAAGAGCGGTGGATGCATGCGCAAAAGCGGGCATCGGCCTCACTGCCATGAAAACCCAGGGTGGAGGCTCGGTGAGAACCAGCAGTGAGACGGAGCTTGAACTCGCCGGTCGATTTTTGAAGAAGGGATTTACCGACGCTCAAGCCAAGCTCAAGGCGGTTTGGGAAAATCCGCATATTGCCAGCATCTGCACAGAGATGCCGAACATAACGATCCTCATGTCCAACGTGGCCGCCGCCATGAATCGGACCAGGCTTTCCTCAAATGATAAAAAATTGTTGCATAAATACGGTCAAGAAACCCGTTCAGATTACTGCGCCGGCTGTAACGACCTATGCGAGTCGGCCATTAACGGAACTGCTCCTATTGGGGACGTAATGCGCTATCTGATGTACTGTCACAGTTACGGCGAACACCATCGTGCTGCCCAACTCTTCAAAAGAATCCCCCAGAGGATTCGGACTGAGATGGCTAGTCTGGACTACACCATAGCGGAGCAAAAGTGTCCCCAAAAAATGGCCATCGGTAAACTCATGCGGCAGGCAGTCAAAGAACTCTAGGGCTTCGCCTCATTTGCCTTCGGCGTCATTTATTGTTAGTTGATTAGGTGGTTAGAGAATTAGTTAATTCGTTAAATCCTTTAACCGCAGACGAGAGCAGACTGTTTTATCTCTCGCCCGCTCGCCGCCTTTGGGAAGCAACACTCGAAGAGCCTCGAGTTCCGACTCACATCTAGAATCCCCGGGCTTGCTTACTCACCACTATCTTCTTCACCGGACTCAGGGTAAACATTGTCTCGAAACCGCCGGGACCACCACCTCTCTGGGTCGAAGGATTCCAACTCCGCTTCCAGCCCGAAGGGTAGAGCCCAAAGCTCGGACAGAAGAACTGCAATATCCGTGGTCGCAGCAAGTGATTCATAGAATATGCGGTTTAACTATTCTTGCCGAACCGGGGAAAAGTATCCACTATGGTTTCTCTCAGAACCTCTTCATCAGCAAACCGTTTTTTCGGATCTTTATTGAGGCATTTCAGGATAATTTTCTCGAGTTCCACCGGGATATCAGGCTTGATCTGCCTGGGAGGATCCGGTTCCCGGGTGAGAATAAGGTCCATCAAGGCCTTTTCATTCGCTTCAACAAAAGGCAGCACATGAGTATAAAGCATATAGATGATCACCCCCAGAGCCCATACATCACTCGCGATCTGACTCTCGCCCATAATTTGCTCAGGAGCCATGTAAGGCCTGGACCCGACCATGGTGCTACTAAATTTCTTATCTTTCAATTCTTTGGCGACGCCGTAATCCAAGAGTTTGAGAAGGCCATCACTCCGTATGAGTACATTTTCGGGTTTGATGTCCCTGTGTACTATCCGGTTCTTGTGGGCGTGGGCGACAACGTCCACCAACTGGAGAATTATTCTTTCTTTCTCAGACTCCCCCATAGACCCGAAAATTAGTTCTAGCAGCGAGTGCCCTGCCACAAATTCTTGGATTAACACAACCCGGCCATGATGCTCCACCACATCGATAATCTTGATGGTGTTAGGGTGGCCTTCCAACTGTTGACAAATGTCTGCCTCTTTGCGAAATTTATCATTGAACTCCTTATTCCTGGGGATTTTTGCCACGTAATACGGGGCACGCGTTTCCCTCTCTATGTCTCGCACTTTCCAGACCTCACCGTAACTACCTCGCCCAAGACGCTCAACCTTCTCATAACGTTCATCGATCAACTCAGTCATCCTCATCAAAGAGAAAAAATCACCGCTGAAAGGTAGCACCTTAGGAACAAACTGCTTTAAAAATCTGCCGAGGAATCGGTGCTCCTCGGGATGGTCCTCCGAAGGTTCTGCTGCAATTGTTTGCCCGGTTACATGTAGATTGTAGCCCTCATAGCCTATTGCGGCGTTGCTTTCATCGCGAACAACCTGGCCATTGAGCAAAATGGTAAGCTTCTGACCATCTTTGCGTCTAAAGTTCACTTTATAATTCTTGATAAAGCCCTGCGTCTCGATAACCTTTTGAAAGCGTTCACGATCTTTCGGTTCCCAGTAGAGGTCTTTCGTGATGTCTATGCCGAGCAGTTCATCTCTACTGTCGTAACCCAGCATCCTGACCAGATTTTGATTTACATCCAGAAATCGCCCTTCTCGGCTGCTCAGAAACAACCCGTACTGTTCACCATCAAAAAACTCCCGAAATCTGGAAATGATTTCCCGCCTCTGTCGGTCCTGCTGGCGAATTCGGGCCAACACACCGACCCTGCGTACCAACAAGTCTCTGCCGGCAGTTTTCAGCACATAGTCTGCCGCCCCCATGTGCAAACCCTGGGCTGCGTACTCCTCATCAAATTTCTCAAGAAGGATAAGAACCGGCAGATCTCTCGTGGTTCCTCGTTTTTTCAGACTTTGGAGAATCTTCAATCCATTGAGACCTGGGCTCTGAATCGCCAAGAGCACTAATGCGGGAAGAAAGTTTTGGGATAGTTCTAAACCATCTTGGCTGTTGAAAGCCACAGCTACCTGATAGTCCTCATCTTCCAGAATGTCTTTCAAATTCCGGACGTCTTGCTCTTGGGAGTCGATGATTACGATCCGGCGCTTTTCCATACGGCTTGTTCCACCTAGCCTGGATATTTCATGAAAATGCTCTAGCGAGCGCATTCCCCTAGGTCCGCCTGAGGCGGACTGCAGGGAGCTTCAATTGGTGTGCAGTTATCCCATTATTAGTCAAAGAGCCTTAATTCCATTATATCAACGTGTTACTATCGCCGCAAATTTGCAACCATCTCAGCTAGCAGAGAGTAATCCTCTATGAAGAGCTACGGTTGAAATCCGGTCATCTGGTGGCAATCCCGTAACGCTTAATCTCCCGCCAGAGGGAGGAACTGTGGATTACATCCCTTAATTCACAGTTTTAGCTCCAGGAGGCATACTACCACATTTTGGGGTGGCTCAGACGAGGGGAAAGTGTGCATTAAAGTATCTAAACCCCCAGGAAAACAGCGGAGACTATTATAGGTAGCCCCTGAGGTTAACTGAAACTAAAAATGGAATAGATTAGGAATAACGAGGAATAATTCTTAGTGCAGAGAAAAGTAAAAACCGGACCAATCAGATTTATTCTTGTCGTCCCGATGCCTTTCTGAGTGCTTTGATAAAACCCGGCGGATAATGATAACCCATACTTTGTACCTTGTGGACATCTACCCACGCTTTGTCATATTCTCCCGTGGAGTAATATGCAAAACTTCGAAGGGCGAAGACCTTGGCAAACCTGGGATTAATCTCTATTGCTTTATTGTAATCAGAGATAGCCTCCTCATATTGACCTTTACCTTCAGCAAAAGCAACTCCCCGACTGAAATAAGCATTTGCAAAATTTGGATTTATTTCTATAGCTTTGTTGTAATAGGGGATAGCTTGGTCGTGCTGACGTTTTAGGGAGTGGGCTATTCCTTTGAAATAAT
The DNA here is from genome assembly GCA_050118775.1 of Syntrophobacterales bacterium. GTDB lineage: Bacteria > Desulfobacterota > Syntrophobacteria > BM002 > BM002 > BM002. The sequence continues at coordinate 226 of JASFKF010000027.1, read as the reverse complement.
TAATAGCTGTTTGACTTTCTATCTTGTGATTATTGACCTCTTCAATGATTTTCAAACCTCGCTGCGCAGGTCCAAAAGACGGGGCAAACTTCAAAGCTTTCTCAAATTCTGTAGTAGCCTCTTTGAATTTGCCTTGGCCACCATAGTCCACACCTTTAGTCGTGCTTTCCTCTACAATATTTTGAGCATGGCAGAGACCAATCGATAAAAATAGTATAAGTAGAGC
>JASFKF010000026.1:0-9514 GCA_050118775.1 Syntrophobacterales bacterium | reverse complement strand
CTTGTGGTTCATTCTCGAAATCAAGCACATTTGGAATGACTGTGGCTGAAATACCGGTACGCAGTGCGAGGTCTTCCTGGGCTAGGGTGCTGATTACAACGTGCTGGATGCTTGGAAGCTTTGGCGGAAATGCCATCTGTATATAATCTTGCACTGCGTTTAACGAAAATCGAACCCTCTCCCAGAAAAAATCATGGTGATGGGCTATAGCGGGAATACCGGTTTCTCCTATAAGCTCGGTAACCGCCAGTCCCAAAGGGATATGCATAGGGATGCTCAGAACATTTTGGGGAACAATGATATGGATGTCGAATTTATCGATGAACTCGTACAGCCTACCCTTAAGATAGTTCCGCATGGCATGGATGTGACCGCTGATCTCTGAAGTCCTGTGTTTGACCCCAAATACTCGCTGGTTAATCCAGCGGACTTCCTCATGGTCAAAAAATGCCTCGGGCACCAGCATGCTTGCCTTGGGATCCCGGTCCAACTCTCCAGCAAACCAGTAGGAGACATGTTGCCTATCCCAAAGAAGTTTGGCCCACTTGGCAGCTTCTAGGGAAACGCCGTCCGTTCCAGCAAACCGGGTAGATATAAAACCAATGTTCTTGCCCATATAAGCCGCTTCACATTCCACATGCCTTTAACAAGGCTTCATAGTTGGTGACCATAGGCCCCTTACGAGTGATCTCACCCATTCGTACACTCTGAGCATTACCCCAGAATAGTAAGGCCTGCAAACCATGTGCCTTTGCTGGCAAGATATCATTATCACAGTCGTTTCCCACCACAACAACCTCCTCAGGTCTCAGACCCAAATTAAGAGCCCTTGTCCTGATAAGTCTGAAAAAGTAGGGGGAAGGCTTCGAAAAACCCAGGTGAAAGGAAAGAAAGGTCAGTTCGGCTTCGAAGAACTCTTCAGGTTCGATGCCTAAAACCTTTCCCAAAATGGGGAGAGTGTAAAACTGCGAATTTGAAGCAAGGCCTAGCATTATGCCGCTTCTTTTCAGCTCAAACAGAGCTTCCACCGCTCCGAAAAAGGGTCGAATCGGGTTCGCCATCCATTCACGATAGGCCGCTAGCATACGCGGTGGGCTGACAGTGGGATCTCCTCCTGCCCTGACAATCATCTCAGTCCAAATGCGGTCTACCTGGACCTCCGCCGGGGCAATTCCCTTTTTTTCCTCTTCTCTGTGTTCTGAGATTATGATCTCGAAGAACCACTTATGCCACTTGATCCCCATTTCCTTGGAAAAGCCGAAACGTTCGGCTGTTGCTATGAAACTTTCCTCTCCTGAGGCAAGTCTCACCTGTTCATCGAGATCCCCAACTTGAGGACAGACCAAAGTTCCGTAAACATCGAAAAGGATGGCTTTGGGATTCGGCTCTAGGGTGGGAACCGGCCCTTTCGGCCTGGTGGGTGCCGGTTCATCTATTTGGAACTCCTGCAAAATCGAAAGCCAGTTGGCCATTACCATCCTCCTACTAAGGGCCGATGAAATCGGGGACGAAAATACATATCCAGCAGCCGATCGCTCACATTTTGAATTTTTTCCTCCTGGTTTTTCCGCTCAAAAAGGTGTTCAAATGTGGCTGTGAGCCTGGCGGCGTGGGACCTCAGACCGAAATGTTCCTCCAGCCGCTCAGGAAAATTAGGAGGAAACTCCGCCGGTTCCACTGCTTTTGAGTTCAACGACTTTAGTACCCCTGGAAAATTTTCTTCCCGTAGAAGCCCGGCGATATGGATCTGCTGGCTTAGTTCAAGAAAGCCGAAATCTACAGCGGTGTTTGCAAAGATTGCTTTTACTTCCTCACTAAATTTTTCGATTGTTGAATATTTCAGTCGCAACAATCTACCTTGTTTTTGAGCGAATATCTGGCCCTTTTTGATCATCTCCTTTCTTGTTTGTCCGTCTATGGGTACTAGGAACTCGTCGTATAATGCTGTTACCGGGAAACCAGTATCGACAAAATCAGCGGTTACATCTCTAAGATTTCTCCCAACCAGAGGCCTACCTCGATTAGCCCCTTCTAGAAAGGTGAATCCGAATCCCTCTAGAAGCGAAGTGCTGACCACAACATCGGAGGCCAGAAGAAGATCGTCGAAACTAAAGGCACTTCCCACGAGTTCCTGGCCAAATCCTACAACCGCAGCGTGTCTCTCTTTCCTGAAAAGATGTTTCACCGCCTCGGCGTAGGGACGTTCCGGCTCTGAGTTGGCATCCAGAGTAATGAGCAGTTGTGGAGCATCTTCCGCAATGGCAGCCAATAGCAAAGCTTCCACCACATTTTTTCGTCGAATGAGACGAATGGGGAGAGTCCACCATGGTCGTCCGTATTCAAACTGATAGCCCTTTACCCGGGCATAGCTCTGCAAATCCTTACCTATTGCTTCTTTATCTTTACTTTTTGCAGTCCGAACAAAGGGTACAGCGTTAGGGAGGACAAATATGCTCTCCCTGGTTATTCCCGCTTGGGCCAATCTTTCGGAGTCCGCCTTGTTCAGAACTCCATAACTGACATTCTTGCAAACAGGGTAAAAATCGTCCAGACCGCCATCACCCCAACATCTTCGAAGATGCGCCAGATTCCAAAGGCGGCCGCATTCGGCAAAATCATGAATGTGGTAGAGGAATTGGTGCGGAACTCCACTGACAATCGCCTGCTTGGCCGCTGCCATTAGTCCGGCAGTCACAAGTGCATTTTTACCCAGGGTAGGATTATGGGCCCAAAACAAAGAGGTTCCATTGACTTGTTGAAGAAACCAATTTGCTAAGCTGAAGGCCTCTTGCCAAAATACATCTCTATCGGGCCAAACTCGTTCACTATAGTCTAGTCTGGTGTCCACTTCAATCTGGACCTTTAGGTCACGCTGTTCAAGGAATATTCTAAACTCATCGATGCCTGCTGTTCTACCCGTGAGGATTTTGACCGACCGTTGAGAAAGCCAGCCTGACTGGCCCAGAGCCACCAGGCTGTTCTTGACCGCTGAGCAAACACCTCCCGGCAAAAGATGATAGTGAACAATCACTAGACTTTCTGGATGCGACATGGCCTCAATTCCTTTCGTCAGTTACCTTATAATAATATCAAGTGGTTGGCAATAATTGAGAAAACGCAGAGCGCCAAGCGCTAAGCGCAGAGCGTGCTTCGCCTTGAGATTCTACGCTGTGCTCTATGCTCTATGCGCTATGCGAGGTGGCATAAACCTTGTACATCTGGGCTGCATATGATATAGGCTTCCGCAAGGTTTTGGGGGTAAGGCCAGTTAGTTTTCATTCTCTTTTGGGGGTGACTGCAAATAGATGGAAAAAAATGTAGGCTTCGTATCAACTCGTTTTTCCGGAACAGATGGCGTCTCCCTAGAGTCTGCCAAATGGGCAGAGGTTCTTGAGGCGAACGGGCATCAGTGTTACTGGTTTGCCGGAGAGCTTGATAGGGATCCGGCAAAAAGCCTGTTGGTGGAGGAAGCTCATTTTGAACACGACTCGGTTAAATGGGTTCAAGATAGGGCTTTCGGCAGGAAAGGGCGGAAGGGAGTGGTTACAGACATGCTACACGCTCTCCGCAGCCTTCTGAAAGTAAGACTTTATGAGTTCATCGAAAAATTTAAAATTGACTTGCTCATAGCCCAAAATTCACTCACAATTCCAATGCACATTGCTCTGGGGCTTGCCATAACCGAGGTAATCGCAGAAACGGAAATGCCGACAATTGCCCACCACCACGACTTCTACTGGGAAAGGCTCCGTTTCTCGGTTACCAGTGTCCACGATTACTTGCAGATGGCCTTTCCGCCTAACCTTCCTAATATTCAGCATGCTGTGATAAACTCTGTCGCTCAAGAGGAACTCGCCCTCCGCACGGGGATTGCCTCTATTATTATCCCCAACGTACTGGATTTCGAAAACCCACCTCAGGTTGATCATGACTATACCGCTAACTTCCGACGAGAAATTGGTCTGGAAGAAGGCGACATTATGATCCTCCAGCCAACTCGTATCGTCCAGCGAAAGGGGATCGAGCACGCTATTGAATTGGTAAAAATGCTTCGGGATTCAAAATACAAACTGGTTATCTCCCACGAGGCTGGAGATGAAGGTTATGATTACGCCGAGTGGCTAAAGGATCATGCTCAAGATCATGAAGTCGATCTTAGGTTGATTGCAACCCGTGTGGCGGAAAGACGGTCCGTCAATGCTCACGGCGAGAGGCAATACACCATTTGGGATGTCTATCCCCATGCGGATTTCATTACCTACCCCAGTCTGTACGAAGGCTTTGGCAATGCCTTTCTGGAGGCCATTTACTTTCGCAAGCCCCTCTTGGTGAACCGTTATGGGGTTTTTATCCGCGATATAGAGCCCCAAGCCTTTGATCTGGTGGTAATGGACGGATTCCTGACGAAAAAAGTGGTGCAAGCGGTTCGTGAGATTATTGAAAATCCAAATCGATTAAAGCAAATGGTCAATCACAACTATGAAGTGGCTACCAGGCATTACTCTTACGCGGTACTGCGCAAAAGACTAAATTTCCTCATGGGAAACTTCTTCGGCATCGAGATGTAAGAACTATATTTTCAAGTTTGAATATCCAGCCTATATCGGGTCTTGTCCCCCCCTTTGGATTAACAGCAGATAGAAATATATTGATTGTTGCCTTAAATAACCCCCATGTATAATAAATGAAGCAGACAGGACAGACAGGTCTTCTCCCCTTAGCATCTCTGTTCTTAGTGGTTAAGTTAATGACGATCGCCGACCAACTGAGAATGATAAATGACAAATGCGCAATGAGAAGTGATACATTAAAAACGATAAGGAGGCGCTGCCATGAGTAGAAGATTTCTCTTTGCCGTAGATGATTCCGAAAACACCCTTCTGGCTCTCAAAAATTTTGCTGAACTTTTCCTGGAAAATAAAGTTATTTTGCACCTATTTCACGCCGTGCCTGATAGTTCCCTCCTCTATCCCGGAGAACTTTCCACTTTAAGTGGGGAGGTTTCGGAATGGGAAAAGGTGCAGGAACGGCAAGCCCAGAGAGTTTTGGACAAGGCCGTCGAATTGCTGTTGGAAATGGGCTATAAGCGCTCTCGCATTGAACTTGAGCGCATGTTAAAAAGTGTAGACACTGCGCAAAATATATTGACTGCCTGCGAAAGCAACAAATTTGCCGCCATCGTCCTTGCCAGAAAGGGTCGATCTGCTGTGAAGAGATTTCTCCTGGGAAGCACCACCGCGAAGATCTGTCAGTACTCTGAGGCGCAGCCTGTTTGGGTAATCGGCACTCCTCAATTGAAACCACCCAACATCTTGGCTGCCCTGGATGATTCCGATTATGCTGAACGCATCTTGGATCATCTGGCTCAGTACCTTGCCTCATTTGCCGGGACGCGGATAACTTTGTTCCATGTGATGCCAGCAAAACCTCCTGAGTTCTGGGACGACGGCCATATTCTAAACGAAGCGGAACGGAACGAACGTGACGCCCTGGTGGCAAAGTGGCGGTCATCTCATGAGGAGCGAATGGCAAGTATTTTTGCCAAAGCCAAAGAGGTTTTCACCAGCGGTGGAATTAGTGAAAAGCAAATTACCAACCTGGTGCCAACTCGAATGCGCGGCATCGCTCGTGATATCATTGCCGAGGCCAGTCGGGGTGACTACAATATCTTGGCATTTGGCCGAAGAGGTCTGTCTGCAATCAGTGAGTTTAACCTGGGGAGCAGGGCAGCAAAGATGCTGCAAAGTTCCCGTGAATGCTCTCTTATCCTGGTAAATTAACCAATCAGTTGCTTATGCTCGCATAGCGCATAGAGCAGTGCGAAAAAAAGAGTGAACGGTAAATGGTAAGGGGTGAACGGTGCGGAGCCAGCAAATAATCCGCTTACCTTTCACCGTTTACTGTTTACCAAACGCTTGGCTCTCTGCGCTATGGGGCAAATAAAAAGGGCGAGAATGAACTCGCCCTATCCCTTTGCATAATTTTCGATGTCCGCGATTATTCCTCGCCCTCTTGCTCTGTTTTCTCTTCCTTCGCTTCCTTTGCCAACCCCTCGCAAACTCCAGCCGGACATACCTTCTGGTCTACGTGTTTCTCGAACTCAGAGCGGAAATACTTGAGGATAGCAACTACAGGGTCGCTGGTAGTCCTGGCAAAGTCGCAGTAGGGGGCATCCTGCATGGCTCGGCAAACCAGATCGAGCCTTTGAAGATCCTCTGGCTCACCCTTGCCTTGAATAATACGCTCCAGGATTTCACGAAGCTCAAGGGAACCAACCCGGCAGGGCACGCATTTACCGCAGGAAACACCCTCCTCAAACTGTAGAAAATACTGGGCAACCTTAACCATGCAGTAACTATCGTCAATGGTGGCGATGAATCCGGATCGGTCATATAAAATCTTACCGGAAGTAGCTTTTAAAGGATCTATGTGCAGGAGATCAAAAAGGATGTACCCTTGGGCCAGGGTCCCACTCACCACTTCTTTGGCCAGCTCTCCATCAACCTTCTCATAGAAAAAGCCCCTTTGGGGAAAGCCCACCAGAACCCCGTAAGGACAGTCACCGTTGCAGCCAACTTTCATAGTGCCAACGGTCAATCCCAGATTCATGGCGGCGATCTCTTTTTCCAGTACCCTGCGAACTTCATGGCAGTCACAACTACAAGTTCCAGAAGGTTCGCAGATGGTTATGCAGGCTCGCTGCTCATTGTTTCGGCAAAAGTTTGGGACTTGAGATTCCATTCTACTTCGCTCTAGCTCATTTTAGGCATGCTAAACATTTTAGACATTTTAGGCACTTTAGCTCATTTCTATAGCAACATCCTGGCAGCTGCTCTGGCCACCTCAAGCAAATGATGGGGAAAAATTCCAAACACTACCATCAAGGTCACTAGCGCCCCGGTAAGTACCTTAGTCGGTATGGAAACTGGAAGCCGGGGCTGCTCCACATCAGGCTCCATTAGATATGCTGCCTTCACCACCAAGATGTAGTAGTAAAGAGAAATGGTAGCATTGATCATAGCGATAATAACCAGGGTGATGTAGCCTTTCTCCATGGCTGCAGCGAATACCAAGAATTTTCCGGTAAACCCTATAGTAGGTGGAATACCTGCCAGCCCGAAAACAGCTAGCATCAGGGCCATGGCCAATATGGGCGAGCGGCGATGCAACCCTGCCAGTTGAGCAATTTTCAAATCACTGCCGTCCTGGGCAACTTTTACAACCACCAGGAAACAGCAAAGATTCATCACCAGATAGGCCAGGGCATAGAATATGGCACTGGCATAACCGGTTTGACTCATACTGAGAATTCCGATGAGGACGTAGCCTGCATGGGAAATACTTGAATAGGCCAAAAGACGCTTCATGTCCTTTTGCACAATGGCAACCAGATTCCCTAAGGTCATGGAGGCAATGGAAAGGGTTACCAGTACATCCACCAGATACTTACTGTCGCCGCCGACAAGAGACACCATCCTCATTATAACGGCCACAGCCGCCACTTTAGAGGCGGAGGCAATGTAGGCGGTCACCTGGTTGGCAGCTCCCTGGTAGACATCAGGGGCCCAGAAATGGAAGGGAAATACGGCCAACTTGAAAAAGAAACCACATAGGACAAGGAGTAGACCCACGATTGCAGCCGGACTGCTTATAACATTAGGGAGGACATTGATAATGTCTACCACGTAGGTAGTATGGGTCACCCCGAAAATAAAAGAGAGGCCAAAGAGCATAACTGCTGAAGAGGTGGCCCCCACCATGAGGTATTTGATGCCGGCCTCCACATCGATTCCGTGTCCCCGGCGCAAAGGCACCAGAATGTAAAGTGAATAACTGGAGAGCTCCAGGGCGACATAGATAGTCAAAAGCTCGACGCTGCTTACCAGCATCATCATTGCCAAGGTGCAGGTGGTGAGGAAGAGATAAAACTCGGGGTGGTGCCGCTCCTCTATGCCGTTGAGCTCTGTGCAGAGGCAGATAACCAAGAAGAAGCCCATGGCCAGCATGACTTTGAAAACCTGGGAAAAAAGGTCGACCCGATAGGCCTCAAAAAATAGGGTTCCCTCCAGCTTTACACAGGCCAAAGCTACAACTACCCCTGCGGACGCCAAGAGAAGTGCTACGAAGTAGTCACGCCTGGGGTTGGGGCGGGCAACCATTGCCAAGCCAAAGAAAACCACACCCATCAACAAACAGTAGAGCTCAGGAATAAATAGAATCCATAATTTCATTACGGCAACCCGCTAATAAAGGGAATTGAGGCGACCTGTATCACATCAAGCATTACTGACGGAAAGAGGCCAAAAAAGACAATTACCGCAACCAGGATCATCCTGGGAATACCCAGGCCGAAGGAGACATCGGGCAGGTGGTCAAATTCCTCTCTTTTCTCACCATAAAAGGTTCGCTGCACCACCCTCAACATGAACAGGGCACTTACTACCAAACCACAGATGGCCAAAGCACCCCGAATCGGATAAGTCTTGAAGGCAGAGATAAAGACCAGTAGTTCTGCCCAGAAACTAGCCAGGCAAGGAACACCGATTCCAGCCAGCGCCGCCACGATGAAATAACCCGAGGCAACGGGCATTGTTCTGCTCATCCCGCCCAGTTCCGGAATCATTTTAGTGTGGGTCTTGTCATAAATGTAGCCCACGGCGGAAAAGAAGAGTGCAGTCATAACCCCGTGGGCGAACATCTGAAATACCGCACCGTTCAGTCCATCTACGGTAACCGTGGCCAATCCCAGGCCGACGATACCCATGTGGGACACACTGGAGTAGCCAATGACGTATTTGAGGTCCGTCTGGGCCAGCCCCACGAAGGCACCGTAGACGATGCCACAGGTGGCCAGCACCGCCATGAGCTGGGCCCAGTACTGCCAGCCCTCTGGGCAGAGGAATATGGCCACGCGCAAAACCCCGAAAGCCCCCAGCTTCATGAGCACGCCGGCGTGAATCATGCTCACTGCAGTGGGTGCGGCCACGTGTCCCACCGGAGACCAGGTGTGGAAGGGCCAAACACCCGCCAAGATGCCGAAACCGAGATAGAGTAGGATGAAGGCAAACTTCTGTTGGAATGGAGTAAAAGTGCCCGGTTGCATGAGGGCGACAACATCGAAGGTGTTGAGACCAGAATTCACGAAGAGATAAAGGATGCCCGGCAGAATCAGAGCGCTTCCAGCCAACAAATAGAGGGTGAGCTTCATGGCGCCGTATTCTTTGCGGGTGCTGCCCCAAATGGCAATGAGCGGATACATGGGGAAGAGAGAGACATCGTACCAAACAAAAATGAAAAAGAGATCCATGCTCATAAAAACGCCGAAGACCCCGGCAACCAGCAGGAAGGTAAAAGCGAAGAACTCCTTGACCCGGGTCTCCAGCTCCCACATGGTGAGAACTCCGGTGAAGAGCACAATGCCTGTAAGCATCAACATGGGCAGGCTGAAGCCGTCGACCGCATTGAAATAATAAATGCCCAGTGACTTGACCCACAGAACTTTCTCGACAAACTG
>JASFKF010000025.1:0-9883 GCA_050118775.1 Syntrophobacterales bacterium | reverse complement strand
CCTTGTGGGGGAGGTGGGTTGTTGAGTGGTTCGGCTATCGCCGCCAAAGGCATCGAACCGACCTGTCGGGTTATTGGTATAGAGCCCGAACTAGCAGATGATGCCACCAAATCATTTCACACAAAAACCCTGCACACAGTCAAGAACCCCCCTACCATAGCCGATGGAACCCGCACTCCTTCTCTGGGCAAGCTTACTTTTCCTTTAGTGCTGGAATACGTGGATGATATGAGAACCGTGAGCGAAACCGCCATCGTCGAAGCTGTCCAGTTCCTATTTTATCGCATGAAAATAGTAGTGGAGCCCTCGGGTGCACTGGGGGTAGCGGCACTACTTAGTGGCGAGGTATCTGCCTCAGGCAGAGTGGGTGTGATTATCAGTGGGGGTAATATTGATGGGGACTTAATGTCCAAGATCCTAAACACCTAAAAGAGAAGATTTAGTAGCTATCAAAGCTCTTCTGCAGATAAAATTAGCTGATTAGAAAAGGTCGTGCAGTTTCTAGGGTTAAAGGGTTGGAAAACAGGAGAGACTGTCATGAATTTTGTCCTTTCATCAAAAGAGGATGACATTGCAACAGTAACCTTGCAAAGGGGAAAAGTTAATGCGCTAAATGAGCCCATGATAGGGGAGCTAGCTGATACCTTTGGAAATTTAGAAACTGATACTGAGGTGAAATCGATCATCTTCACCGGTTCTGGTAAGTTTTTCTCCTTTGGTTTTGATGTCCCCGAATTCTTGAGCTATCCCAAGAAAGATTTCATAAGGTTTATGGATAAGTTCACAAATCTCTATACCTATCTTTTTCAGTTTCCAAAACCAATTGTTGCTGCCCTGAACGGTCACACCATAGCGGGAGGTTGTATGCTGGCCACAGCGTGCGATTTCCGTATTATGGCGTCTGGAAAAGGGAAGATCTCGCTGAACGAGATAACCTTTGGAGCACCGATTTTTGGAGGAAGTGCTGAAATGTTGAGGTTTTGTGTGGGATCGAGAAATGCTCAGTCGATACTCTATACCGGGGCCTTATATTCTGCTGAAGAAGCTCTAGGCCTAGGATTGGTTGATCAGGTGTCATCTGACGATGCTCTTTTAGAAGACGGTAGGAAAGTCGCTCAGGAGTTAGGTGAAAAAGATAGTTCAGCCTTCTCCACCATTAAAAAGATCCTGCGCAAACCGGTGGCCGAGGAAATGGTCAAACACGAAAAAGATTATATTCTGGAATTTGCCGATATCTGGTACTCCCAAAGTACCCGGGAAAAATTGAAACAAATTAGGATCAGGTCTTAGTTAATTCCCAATTGACCGGTCCTGTCGCGGTAACTATTAGGAGAAAGCTATGAAAGCTTGGAAGGTGGCGGCTCTCACTCTGCTGCTCACTGGTTGGCTCAGTGCAGCGGCGTGGAGTCAGATAAACTTGCCCAAGGGATTGGAGGGTGTTATTCCAAATTATCCCGGGGCGAAACTTATTTTTGCCAAAGAAAGAAAAAGTAGCTCACAGGCCATAATGGAAAGCGAGGACGTGCCCAGCGCGGTGGTGGTTTTCTACCGTAAATCCATGACCTATAGAGGCTGGAGCATTCTGACGGGTATGGAGCTGAAAAGAGGAACAACGCTTATTTTCTCCAAAGAAGACAGGAGACTGCAGATAACGGCCACAGCCTCGGAGAGTAAAAACACCACCATTCTGGTGACCATCGACAGGTGAGCTTAACCCGGATGTTTCATGTATAGCTGTCGCGAGATTGTTAAGATGGTTAAAGAGAAAAAATAGGTCCTTTCTTTTCGCTTCAAATATGGTTTTTTGGAGGTAAAATAAAATAGTATTGTTTATCTTGGGAGGTGTGACGATGAAATGTGACAAATGCGGAGTGGAAGTACCATCTGAGGAGAAATTTGAACATTCAGGGCAGACCCTGTGTGAAGACTGCTACTTGGACATCGTTACCATACCTAAGACTTGCGACCCCTGGGCAGTTCACTCTGCGAAAAACACTTCTCTAATAAGCGATGGTTTGACTGCAGAGCAGCAGGAAATTCTTGATCTGATTAAGAAAAACGGCCCTCTTACTGCAGAAGAAATCTGCACCAAGCTATCCATAAACAGCAATGAATTGCAGCGGAATTTCGCCACCTTGAGGCACATGGAACTGGCCCGGGGCTTCAAAAGGGGCAATCAAGTCTATTACACTCTCTTCGACGATCCCCAGGTTTAGTATTTCAGCTCCTTTCTTAACCCTTTAGTTATTTTATTGATCTCATTTATTTGACCAGCAGTTAACTTCACTGGCCTGGGTCGGCCGTGGTAACTTGGTCTTGTTATTTCAATTATATTTATCTGTTTATCCGTAAGAGAAAATCCCAACCATTTAAAGAGCTGATCTAATTGGGGCCCATTTTCATTGATCAAATCCTCGTAACGAATATTTCTGCTACTTTTCTTATTCAGCCGGTAAAATTCCAAAAAATGACGGTTCTGTTCGGCCCAGCTATGGGCATCAGCTTCTATGCCCTCACTCATCCGGGCCGATATCTTACTTGCAACAACTTCAACAGGATTGCGAACAACAAAAATGAATCTTCCCTGGGGGTAAAGGTCAGCCAGCATTTCTAAAACCCGATCATTTTGCCCATACCTGATCTCTTTGAATCCCCAATGCACCTTTCGCCCCAAAGAAATAGGGTTGAAAAAAGACTCGATGAAGTCTCGAAAATTATTTTTTACGGTTTCCCGGTTGTACCAGTTAGTCCAGGCACTCCACAACTGTGGATCCTTTAGGCTCTCAGTCACAAAGGCCGGATCTTCTCCTGCAACATTTTGGCTCATAATGTATTTTGCGATTTTCTTGTCTTCTAGATTTAGAAAATAAGCCTCCGCTATTTGTCTCAAGAAACCGCCATGCTCCCCAAAGATCATGACGTTCTCTACACTGTTCAGTACTTTTTGCATAAGAGTACTGCCGCATCTACCAGTACCTAGTAGAAATATTGGAAATTTCGCATAATCCGTTGGACCGTAGACCTCTAAAGATTCGTTCTTCGGCTGCTCTTCAACCTCGTTCATTTCTCTGTCTTTCCCCTTCTGTTTGAGCCACAAAAACCAAGGAATCAGTGCTTTATCGATAACACATCTTCAAGAAATGCTTAAGCACTTTGAGCAGCAGGTGATTAATAAAACATCCGGGCTAAATTATGCGGGTGGTGGGCAGCGGTTCAGATATTCTTTAAGTTTCGACTTGGAAAGTGGATCCAGTTTTGGACAATCGTTATATAATCTCGCACCTTCGCTCACTTGCACGGCAAATACCAGGCAAGTGGGAAGGCCGCATTCGTGACAATTGTCCTTGGGCAACAGTTTAAGAATATCGAGGATCCTTGGTTTTGGTGAAACCTCGAAACTGGGTTTGATTTCACTACGGTTCTTCCAGGTGTTATTGATTTCCTCCTTGAGCCACTCGAGAATCTTCTCCGCCTCAGCTTCGTCTTGCACCATATTAATGGCGATCATTTGAGGATAAAGAGTTATGAGCTTTGCCTGGAATTTTAGCGTTAGCATTTGGGGCTCTTTGTAATACTGATACCCCCCCAAGACAGTATTCAGATATGGTAGTACCTCACCAATGTCACTATCGAGATGAGCATAGCACCTTAGGTGTTTCGCCCTTGGATTAGGTGGTAGACAGAACTCTTTGCGATACCCTTCCACTAGCATGGGATAACTCCTCTAGCAACAGGAGAGGTAAACCCTCGGAGCATCGTAGTAGCTAGGTTAAGTGGCAGGGTGACTTTCGCCCTTGGCAGCCATTTTGGCGTTGAACTTGGCCGCATTGATGACGAACCTGTCATGCGTACCCTCTGAAATTATATCTAGTCCATCATCTGCGACTATAGAGAAGCTTAGCTTGCGTCCTTGCACTTCTTCCAGTTTTCCTTTTACCGTTACAGTCAGTCCTGGAGGTGTAGCAGCTAGATGACTCAAATTCACCTGGATTCCAACGGTCTGCTCATCGGGCCAATCAATGTGAGGATTTAGCGCCTGGATACAAGCCCATTCAAACAACCCCACCATGAATCCCGTGGCCAAAACCTTCGGCATAACCTGGAATTCGGGAGATTCCGGATAAAGATGAGGCACTGTTTTGCTTTCAGGGACCTTGAATTTGAACTCGAAAGTCAAGCCTGGTTTTAAAGAATCTTTCATGCCTAACCTCCTTGCAGTTTTTTCTTTGCCTATTCTGAACATCTCTGATAATTTTATATAAATCAAATTAATTATTTTTATTATATCGATTAGTGGAGCTTATTTATAATGGAGTGGCAGCAGGTCATAGGTTTCTATCAAGTAGCCAAGCTCGGAAGCTTTACCAAAGCGGCCAAAGCCACATTTAGAACGCAGCCGGCTTTGAGTCAGCAGATCAAAGCTCTTGAAGAAGAATTGGATTGCCATCTTTTTGAGAGAATCGGCAAGCGGAAGCTGAGGCTTACTTCTGCTGGAGAAAGATTTCTCACATTTGCAGAGTCTATCCTGGAAAACTACGATAGTTTAAGGGCGGATTTGAACGAACTAAAAGGTTCTCAAAAGGGACGACTTAAAATAGCAGCGCCCTTTACAACTCTTTATCACCTATTTCCGGAGGTGCTCAAAGAATATACTGAACGTTTTCCCCAGGTTGAACTAACCATACTCGATCGCTCACAGCAGACAGTTATTGAACTTGTCAAGAGTGGGGACATCGACTTTGGCTTTACTGTAGAATCCGAGGTACCTGGGGATCTTGCCACGCTCCGCTGGAAGAAAGTGGAAACGGCGCTAATGACACCTATGGGTCATCCACTGGCGACAGGGAAACGAGTCACTCTTAGGCAGATCGCCAAATATTCACTTATATTGCCTCCCAAGGACCTCAGATTCACCTGTCGCAGGATGCTGGAAGAGCGGTTTCAGAAACTCGGACTCGACTACCAGATTGTCATGGAATCTTCAAATGTCGAGCTAACCTCTCTCTATGTGGAGATGGGACTTGGCATATCTTTTGCCACAGTGGTAAAAGACCTACCCGCACTGAAGCAGCGAAAGCTGGAGTTCCTCCCAATGGATGATTTGTTTAAACCAGACTATATAGCCGCTGTCATGAGGAGGGACAAAACTTTAGCCTCATACAAGAGTGCTTTCATCAACATATTGTTGGGGTAACTAGTCCTGCCACTAAGCTAGGCCCCGGTCCAGGCTGCGGTATTGGATGGCCTCGGCAATGTGAGTTGCGCTGATCTCTTCGAGTCCTTCAAGGTCCGCTATGGTCCGGGATATTTTGAGAATTCTGTTGTGAGCCCTGGCACTCAATCCCAATCGATCGATGGCTGCCTCCAGCAGACCATGGGAGTCCTCTTCTAGCTGGCAGAAGCGCTTGAGCAACCTGGGAGCCATTTGGGCATTGTTGTATATCCTGTGGTGCTTAAAGCGCTGTTGCTGAACAATTCTTGCTGCATTCACCCGATGTCGTATGCTGTCGGAGGATTCTCCCCCACTTTCCTGGGCCAAATCCTGATATTGCACTGCCGGCACTTCCACATGGATGTCCAGTCGATCCAAGAGTGGTCCGGAAATCTTGGTCCGATACCGCTGGATCTGCAGATGAGTGCATTGGCACTGCCGTTTATAATCGCCATAGAAGCCGCACGGGCAGGGATTCATTGCAGCAACTGCCATGAAACGGGCCGGGTAAGTAATTGAGGTCGCAGCCCGGGCAATAGTTACCTTGCCGTCTTCCATGGGCTGACGTAGAACCTCTAATACATTTTTTCTGAACTCTGGCATCTCATCCAAAAACAATACACCATTGTGCGCCAGACTTACTTCACCGGGCTTGGGAATCTGTCCTCCTCCGATTAAGCCAGCATCAGAAATGCTGTGGTGTGGCGCTCTGAAAGGGCGGGTAGCAATAAGAGCACGTTCATCCATTAACCCCATGATGCTATAGACCTTGGTGGTCTCTAGAGCTTCCTCAAAGGTCAGATCAGGAAGAATGGTGGGAAGTCTCTGGGCCAGCATCGTCTTGCCCGACCCCGGTGGCCCCACCATCAACACGTTGTGACCACCGGCAGCTGCTATTTCTAAGGCACGCTTTACATGTTCCTGACCCTTAACCTCATTGAAATCCACCTCATAGTATGCATCCCGGGAAAATAGATCCTCTACGTCTATGCTTGTGGGAGACATTTCGCAGTTTTCATTCAAAAAATCAATTACTTGTGAAAGATGGGTTGCCGCAAACACCTTGACCCCTTGCACCACCGCTGATTCTTTGCTATTGGCCTCGGGCACGATTATCCCTGGAAGCCCGTTTTTACGGGCGGTCAAAGCCACCGGTAAAGCCCCTTTAGTGGGCTTTACCTTTCCATCCAATGAAAGCTCACCAATTATAAGATAGCGCTGTAGTCTGTCTCGGTTCACCAAACCAGTTGCGGCAAGGATACCCACCGCCATAGGTAGATCAAATCCAGCTCCTTCCTTTTTTATGTCCGCTGGAGCCAGGTTAACCGTAATTCGGTGGGGTGGAAAACGGTAGCCGGTGTTTTTTATCGCCGATTTCACTCGATCTTTACTCTCTCGTACCGCACCGTCAGGGAGACCTACCGTGGCAAAGGCAGGCAAACCCATGGTGATATCCACCTCCACCTCAACCACGTAGGCATCTACACCCAACACCGCGCTGGATAGCACTTTTGCAAGCATTATTATCGTCCGTGGTCAGTTGTCCGTTTTGGCTCACTCCATTCGCGGCAGAGCGCATAGCATCTTCTTACTAGGAAGTAGTACGCTATGCTCTATGCCCTAACAGGGCAAGTTGCGCCTCTTGGACTAAATCAGGTGGAATCACTTTAGGCAGGTGTGCGCCCGTGCCCCTTAGTCAAAAACCATATCATTACTTCGCTCGACAAGGATAGGTATAGCAGTTTGGATTTCTCTTCGCAAGAACAAAGGCATAAGTTTTGAGGCTAGCCACCGAGCACTCATTACCTGCAGAATCGCCCGTTCAAGACCTTACTTCATCACAAAAATTGTTATAATATAAAGTTGCATCTTTACAACTTTAAAACCTGCAACACAAAATCATTTGTTCCCTTGATCAATCTTGAGATCAATCTCACGAGCAAACTTTGCAATATTGATAGCAACCATATCATAGCAGTCCAGCGTGTCTCTTTTTCCCAATTCCGGTCTGAAGACCAATTCTGACTCGAATTCCCCTTCAGCTGTTCGGTAAACCTCAAACCAACAATAATTATCAGCCGTTAGAAAGAGGCCCAGCAGTGGCTGCTTAAAGAATGCTTGAGTACACATACCCACAAATTTCCTGGGTACTCCTATCTCCACCAACTTCTTAAACAAGGCAATAACGTATAAGTCATGCAGACCAAAAATATTGCGGCTTCCCTGCCCTTGCGCCTTCTGTATGGATGGTATGATCCAGCCTTGATCAAGCCACACCTGTAACCGGTTACGCTTGACACCGGTGATCCTGGTCACATCTGAAGTATAAAATTTCTCGTCCATAGTCACAAAGTTGTAAATATACATCTTTACTTTTTTTAACTAACTGAGATCTTTTTTGTCAAGGAATATCTAACTTTGACCTTCAGCAAAAGTTGCAGTCAGCCTCAATTGACTTTTCTCGTTAATTTGGTATTTTTCGTGCCAGTAAACCTTCCTCACTCCGGAACCCAAAATGCTCGGCTTTATTTTTCCCCTGAAAGGAATCGGTGGCAACGGTGCCAAGGTCTACCATTGCTTTGTCTGTGGCGGCCTCGTCACCTATTCGGACCGACTGCTTCGTATTGCTACTTCCGACAGACATCTTTTCGTCAATCCGGCGGGAGTAGAATGTGACTTTTACTCCTTTTCTGACTGTCCTGGTGCAGTTGCCCATGGAGGTGCCACCGAGGCCCACACCTGGTTTCCTGGGTACCGTTGGCGCATGGCCTTCTGCCGTCAATGCGGTCAACACCTTGGATGGCACTATGAAGCGGTGTCCACATTCCAACGGCCTGGAGAATTTTGGGGTATTTTGGTTTCTCATTTAATCAGTGGCTAATCACTGCATTTACTAGGCACTATGCACTAGCCACTAGGCACCGCTGGACGACCCGCCCCAAGGTTGGGAGTGAGAAGGACAAATTACCAAAGTGCTTAGTGGTAGTTATGCCTGCGCCCTGCCCAGAAAAGTGTCCCCTTGCCATCCGCTGAGTTGTTGTTTATGATCTGCTGGATTGGAGGATCTGGCTATATCCCGGAATTAGACTATATGACCCGGTTTAAACTCACCCTCATAATTTGCCTTGCTCTTTTCTTTCTCAGGCTGGACTTCCCTGTTTCAGCAAAAGACCAGGTTCAGCTTGATACCAAGCCTCCCTTAAAGATAAAAGTGCAGACATATCCTAACAAGGTTTACCCTGGCCATCATGCTTGGATTGCCGTACAAATCAATCTGGACCCCGAATGGCATATCTACGGCAATCCTAAAGGCCCGGGGCCCGGCTTACCCACCATACTCGAAGCACGTTCCTTGCCGGAAGGGGTTCAGGCTGATCCCACCAGATTTCTGCCCGCCGAAAAACTGTTTGAGCCTCAGCTCGGGCCTGATGAATGGGTATGGATTTATCAGAAGAAGACCACTATCTATATGCGGCTATCTACCGCCGGCAGTTTATCAGCTCGTAAGCACCAAGTTCAACTATACCTGCAATTGGCCCTTTGTCGTGAGGGCATATGTATGCCTTATAAGACCGACCTGACGGCACCACTTAATGTGGTTAGCAGTTTGTCTGCAGAAACATCAATTCCCCAATGGGTAAGCAAAGAAATCCAACTCACTCATGTTGGAGAGGCCAAATCTAAATCACAATCAGCATCTGTTGAAACAACCCTTTCAGAGCCAAGTCAGAAAGACGTTTCCCAACTTGGTGAGATCCCTGCAGTAAAGCCCAGAGCCCTAATGCCGGGCCTCGAGGTTGGAGGGTTGGTCAAAGCAGCCCTGTTTGCCATCTTAGCAGGCTTTATTCTCAACTTCATGCCTTGCGTTTTACCCGTCGTTAGCTTGAAGGTTCTGGGCTTCGTCCAGCAGGCACAGGAAAGTGGACGTCGTGTGGCACTTTTGGGTTTGAGTTTCGCTGCTGGCATTTTTGCAGTTTTCCTCGTCCTTGCCGCCTTGGCCAGTTTTGCCGGATACGGATGGGGAGAGCTATTTCAGAAGCAGAGCTTTCTCATAGCCATGATTGGGCTGATCTTCACTATGGCCCTTTGTCTTTTTGGCCTTTTTCAGTTACCAATTCCCCACTTCGCCAGCAGTGGAGAAAGCGTCAGCATCCAGCGCCAGGGATACTTTGAATCATTCTATAAAGGTACATTGGCCACATTCCTGGCCACACCTTGTAGTGGTCCTCTCCTCGGAGGAGCCATGGCCTGGACCCTTCGGCAACCACCTGTTCAGATCTTTGTGGTCTTTTCATGCCTGGGCCTGGGAATGGCCTTCCCCTATGTGGTTATGTCGATCTATCCGGCCGCTCTTAGATGGCTTCCTCGCCCCGGCAACTGGCTCATTCACTTCGAGCGCTTTATGGGCTTTGCCCTTTTGGCAACGGTTGTTTACTTGCTCACAATTCTTCCAGAGAACATGAGGGTCTGGATTGTTCTTTTCTGCCTCTTTCTGGCCATAGGTTTCTACCTCTGGGGCCAGATGACTAACCTCAGCGATTCCACTCGTCGCCGTATTGCAGTGCGGTTGTTGGCAGTGACAATTATGGTTGTGGGGGGATGGCTAAGTCTTAAAACATTTCCCTCCATGGGTTGGAACGCAAATCCCCTGTCAAAGGCAGAGGAATCTGA